>JBJEIV010000415.1:0-6249 GCA_051877395.1 Candidatus Ornithomonoglobus sp. | reverse complement strand
ATCGTAACATTGCCGCCTATCGATGCGCCTGCAACTCCCTCTTTACCGCAAAACCTGCTGATTACCATTATGTCGGCTATGTTGTAAAGTGACTGTATAAGGTTTGTTAAAAAGAACGGCAATGAGAATTTAAACAAAGCCTTTGGAATATTTCCCGTTGTGAAATCCATTGAATTATTACTCATGCTTACACCTCTCAACAAGTTCTGCCGATTCACGGGAGATTATTTTCTGCGTGATAACAGAATTCTGTACCGGCTTTTTATTGATAGCATCATCAAGCATGGAAATACATAGTCCTGCGAGCTTTGTTATGTCTTGCTGTATTGTCGAAAGTGGGGGGATGGTGTAGGCAGAGACACTCAGATCATCAAAACCTGTTACTGACATATCCGACGGAATATTTATACCTGCATTATGCGCTGCGCTGATTATACCGATGGCTATTAAATCATTTGAAGTGATAATTGCATCAGGAGAAATTGCTTGTATTTTTTCAAAAAACAGCTCCGCGCCTGCCTTTGACTTATTGCCGTGAAATCGGCTGTCAAGAATGGATTCAGCTTGTATATCACTATGTGATGATATAAAATCCGTAAATCCCAAATGACGCATTTTCAGATTATTCTGTCCGTCAGTCGGTTCTCCGACATAAACAAAGGAACGACAGCCTGATTTGTACAGTTGCTCTGTAACAGCATATATTGTCTCGCGGTTATTGTATGTTACCGATGGAATTCCCTCGATATGTCTGTCGCCTGTAACTACGGGGATGCCGCTTTCCAAAGCCTTCATCACAATCTCATCGTCAGTGTTATCGCCTATGAAGAGAATTCCGTCAACGCCGCGTTCCATTAATGCCCGAACAGCCTTTTCCTCTGCGGCTGTGTTGTGTCCACTTTCAGTAAACAGAACTGCGTAATCTTTTTTGCGGGCATACTTGAGTATCGCTGAAGCGCATATGGCATAAAATCCGCCCGAAATATCAGGAAATACCACACCAATTAAACGAGTTCTGTCACAGCGCAAGCTTCTGGCCGCCGAGTTAAGCGTATAATTGAGCCGCTTTGCCTCACTTCTGACTCGCTCACGTGTTTCGGCAGAAATAGCGGTGCTGCCTGAAAGCACCCTTGAGGCAGTTGAAACAGAAACTTCTGCTGCCATTGCAACATCCTTTAATGTTGTCTTGCGAATATTAATCACCTTCTTGTGCAATCGTTTGCACAAGTATATCACATATTATTAGCTTTGTCAATAATTTTTTCATTTTTCGCAATTTTTTTAATTTTAACCGTTACTATTCAGCTATCAATGTCATTTTTAAGAGACTGTACCAAAACAGAACCGCTCTATTATCAGATTTTTTTTCAACTTTGTTTAAGCTGAAATTCATGTGTTTGAAATTAGAGCAATAAATTATTGTTTAGCTGCCTAAAGCCTCCCTGCGACGCCGCTTGCGGCTTCGGAGGGAGGCAAGCAAACAATAATTTAGTTTTGCAACAGTCCTTGTTTGTCACACACAGAAAGCCGCTAAGATTACAAAATCTATTAAAACGCCCAACAATTTTCATGCTTTAGACACATACTTTAATATTTGTTTATGAATACATTTTTATCTATATTTTAACTATATGCTTTTCACTAAGTTTTCTATAGTCAATACAATGAAGAAAACTTAGTGAAAAGAGGCATTAACCGCATGCATTAAGTATTATTAAACTACGAAGTACTTAATGCATGCTATATAAATGACATTGGTTTACGCACTGTAACAATCAAAATAAAGCCGATTTTGCATTCAAAAAACCTCTGCATACCAATTGCACTATACCACAATTGAAATGCAGAGACTATGATTACAATAAAAATATTTTATACCATAAAAATTCAATAATCAAGGCACAATAGTTCAAAAAATGTGTTTCATTTCTCCGTTGCTACTACCTGTTGGCTTTGTCAAGTTAAAACACAAAAAGAATCGTCCAGAATCCAAAATCGGATTGGATACTGGACGATCAAAATTACTCTGTTGTATCTATTTCAATATGGCTGCATAACGGCATTAGTTTTTCAAAATTATTTACCATTATAGCCTTTATTTTGTTATTGTCTGTTATATTAAAACTCTCATCAGCAAACGAGAAGGTCATAGGGTTATTATCCGCATCCTTCGCATTTTGATATTTAACCGCCATAAGCTGACCATTTTGATCGTAAACAGCAACAATAACTATACCGCTTCCATCATTAGTAACATTTACGTTTACAGCATTGTCTTTTGCGTTATAACTGCCGCTTTCAATCTTACCTATTGATGTGATTGTAAACGGAATCATGACAACACCGGTATAATCCCCTTCAGCCGTTGCCGATATTACAACATATGCCGTTCCGGCATCAAGATTATCCATGTAGCTGATCTCATAATCCTCATTCTTTATAAGCTCGTCACCGTTCTCATTCTTGACAATGACTTCGGGGCACTTGTCTGTTCCGTCAAAATTAAAGCTTGTTTCAGAAAGCTCAACACTGCAAACTGAAATGTTTTTAGCAAATACAACTCTAATGCTATGATTAGTATTTACATCCTCAAAGCTGTATTCGTTCTTTATTCCTATGCTGATTCCGTCCACCAGAACATCCTTTATCTCATAGCCATCATCAGCAGTGAACGAATAGTACTTATTGCCGCCTGCAGCAAGAGTTGTTACTCCGCTGTCTGAAATCGTGCCGCCCTCTGTCGCTGATGCCTCTATATCATAGGTGCTATCCTCGGAATCTGTAAGTGACAGCGCTGCCGACTCCGCATCACCGCTCAACGAAAGATTACCCTCTGAGTCCATTGATAAGCTCAGTTCAGTTCCGGAAGCAGTGCCCTTAAGCTGAACAACATCTGGATTGCCATCCATGCTTGAACCGAGTGAAATTGTATAGTCTGTGCCTTCTTCCGGTGTCAGGCTTACATCAGCGATATTTTCCTTGTCACTGGCAACAATTGATAATGAATCTGTATCAGCGTTAACCTCTAATGAAAGACCGTCACATGCAAGCGAAATCTCGACTTCACCCTGAGTTTCATCAAATCCGTCTATTGTATACATATCCTGCGGAATGTACAGCAGCATAGGATAATCTTCCTGCTCAATTATATCTCCATTTTCATCAAGAATCAAGTTGTTAATCGGCAGATCTATTACATCATCAGCCTTACTCTTAAGCTCGCCGTTTTCATACTCTGCAACTACTTCTCCTTCAAAATTTGTCAGCTTGAAGGTATCCGCATTTACACTGCATAAATTGTATATACCGCTGCCGAGAGTACCGCGCTTATCCCATACATTCTTCATTGTACTGTATGTTATATATGATATATCTGCGTATTGCTTGCCTGTTCCCCAAACTATCGCGCTGGATATTGAATAACTCCAGCTACTATATGAGCCTCCGGATGTTGACTTCTTTATAGGCAGTGTTCTTGTAGTATTCGGATAGTTAGAATCATAAATATACAAATCACACTCAGTTGTTGATACCTGATTATAACCTATTGCAGTTACAGCGTGTCCTCCTTCTTTTCCAAATACAAGTACTTCAACAGGTCTGCCATTCGCTATTTCACTCTTAACAGTGCTTACAAGACTGTCAAGTCCCTTGCTTCTTGTCATATAGCTTGAAACCTGAGTTATATGCATCGCTTCTACAAAATCTGATACCGAAAGCCTATATGTACTGCTGTAATCTGTTTTTGACAAATTATAAGCTCTGCTTGCGCTGCTCTTGTAATTAGTTACAGACGGCGCTCCGGACACATAGAACAGTTCCGCCGAAGTAGCCATACCAAAACATACACCGCCATTGCCTATATTTTGACTATATATATTTTTTGCCATCTGATTGTCGCCGTACATATATTTACATGTACTTAACGGTATATAGTTTTTAGAATAATTACTAAAGCTGTATGAAATGTTTCCAACAGCAATAGACTGCCCGCCGCTGCTGTCTCCTCCTGACGTAGTTACAGTTATCGTTGTCGAAGCCAGGACTGTACCCGTTGATGCCTTCTTCAGATATACAATAAGCTTTGTTTGACCGTTTGTCTTGCCGGTTATCGTTAAAGGACATGTAGTTCCTGACCAACTGCCCCATGTACATCCAATATAAGAGTTTGATAATCCATATTGCATATATACTGTGTCAGAACAGTTTGAATATGTGAGATTAATCCTTGTAGAACCACCCTTCGATACAGCCACGGATGTTTTTGATGCTGTTAAAGTAGGATTTGATGCTGTAACCTTAACAGGATTGATTGTTACTGAGGTTATTTTACTTCCATTAACTACTAAATATACAACAATGCTACCGGAACCGGCATTTTTTCCTGTAATTGTCATATTTATTGAACTTCCCGACCAATTTCCCCAGTAAACCGAATATGCATTTGTGTTTGATGACACCGCCTGCAGCGCATATGTTCCTGAAACTCCGCTTACTGTAAATCTGATGCTTGCGCTGTTGCCCGCTTTTATTGAGGCAGATGATGCAGAAGCTGTCAGCTTCGGTGTTGTCGCTCTGTATACACTTACAGATAGATATGCCGTGGCAAGTATCACACCGCTGCTTGCGGCTCTCAATGTAATTGTCACTCGTCCGGAGCCTTGGGCTTTACCTGTAATTGTCAACGGCACAGTATTTCCGGACCAACCGCCCCAAGAGCATGAATACGAGCTGTTATTGGTGGACGAATACTGCATATATACATTGCCGGAATAGCCGCTGTAGCTTGCGTTTACCTTAACAGACTTTCCGACTGCCACACTCGCAGAGCTTGACGAAAGCGTAAGCTTTGGAGTTGTCGGTGATGAGACATTTACATACAGCTTCATACTTGCCAGCGTTGCTCCTGTACGGGCATTTTTAAGATAGATATTTATATATCCGCTTCCGAGAGCTTTTCCGGTAATCTTAAGCGGAACCTTATTTCCGCTCCAGCTGCCCCAGCTTGCCGACATAAGACTTGAATTACTCAGTCCATACTGGAAATAAACCGAACCGCTGTAATTTGTATAACCAAACGTAACCGAAGATGTGCTGCCCTTCTTTATAGATATACTTGTCGCCGAAGCGGTGATATATGCAGCATTAAGCTCCATATTTTCATTCTCGGCCACTTCATCGTTTCCTTCAAGGGTTGGCGAATCAGAGTCATCAGTAAAGACCTCCTCATCGTCACCAATGCTCAGAATTTCATCTCCACCTGTGGTTTTAACACTCTCTCCCTCTTCTGTTTCACCTTCTTCTGCCATGTCACCTACAGTAACCGGCAATGAGTTGATTTCAATCTCCTCTCCCGCGCTTAAAGTGTCGTCAACTTCAACAATTGAATCCTCCGGAAATATAATTTCCTCGTCATCCTCAGCCGCAACACTTACCAGATTGAGCATACTGATTGATGTAATAACAGTCAATGCCAAGCATGCCACTTTTTTCTTAAATGTTCTCACTTGATTTCTCCTCCTTTTTTGATTCTTTTTCGCGTCATTCAACAGGGTTACTCATAATGCCTGCAAACAAAATTGATGCGTTTTCAGTATTTACCACCGCATAAGCAAAAGGCTTATCAAAGCACATTTCTATCGGCTCCTCCGCAAGAGCTGATCCTGCCATCATCATACCGGTTGCCGCTGCGGCTTCAGTACCCTTTTCGTGGACATTAATTTTCACCTTTTGACTAAACATACCGACACAAATACTATCCTCTGAGTTCTCAAGCATTTTGCTGAAATCTGACTGTTCCGGATCAAATATTGATTTTAACCCCATATTCTCAACATATGTTCTTAAATCAGTCGAGCACTCTGTTGAAAATGCCGGCAGTGATACCGCCGCCCTTTCCATATCAGAAGCCTTATAGCTTTCAACAATAAAACCTGAATTGAGATTTTTCTCTGCAAAGGTTTTTATGTCTGTATTTTTAGGCATAATTGCCGCGAAAACATATTTATTGTCTGCATACGAAATAAACAAAACGTTATACTCATCATTTGATATACATTTATAATCTGATGTCCTATGCATAAAACTTGTCTCTGCTTCTGTTTTTTCATCAACATAGAAGCTCTGCTTATATGTCTTATCAGGATCAAAATAATTTTCCCATTCCGCATTCATATATAGTGTGTCAAATATGGCAAGCTGAACGTTATCTGAGATATTACCTGATAAAAACTGTGGGATAAGTCCTTC
>JBJEIV010000414.1:0-31461 GCA_051877395.1 Candidatus Ornithomonoglobus sp. | reverse complement strand
CTCTATATTGTCCTTTGAGGTTATAAATTTGTCGTTCGCGTAAATCCCGTCACCTGAATACCGAATGTCGAGGAAAGTGCGGCTATCAGAGACAAAATACAAATCTCCATTGCCGTTAAATGTGAGCCTGCCGCGGATTTTTGTTATAGGATGGGCGGCTATGGAGCCTAACTCAAATGCGGCTTTATCATCTCCAAAAACGAGTGTACCGGCGGTGTTTCCAAAATCCGATTCGTAATATACATCGTCAGTTTCACATTCAAGAGGAAGGTCAATCGTTAGATCCGAGCTGCCGACAGTGACGCTTGTCTCATTTTTCGCGTAACCGTCCTTTTCGGCTGAGACTGAAACGGTCTCACCCTCCGGGAGTGAGGGAACTGTAAGCGTACCGTTACCGTCGGCACAGAATTTTATTCCGTTTACCTTCATATTTGCATACTGCGTTGAATTGATTGTTACGCTGTGGAGCGGCTTCCCGTCTCCGTCTGTAATTTCAATTTTACTGATGGCAATTGCGCCCCACATATCACAGTGAAATTCGATCGCGCTTGTGTCCTCGCCGGTAACAACCGATTTTGTAAGCCATGTGTCAAAGTCATCGCCGTTGATTGAGATGTAGCGGTCTGCGATTTTTAGATATGCATATGGATCGTTTGCATTTCTGATCGTGGAGCCGTTATTCGTGACCGTAGGCTTTGCATAGGTGAGTGTGACCCTGCTGCCAGCGGGGATTTTGGGCATATTGAGCGCGAAAATTGAGTTGTTGTTTACATTGGTACACGCGAGATAAATATATGAGCCTTCCGCCTTGAAGGTATCGTATACAGGGAAGGTTCCCACGTTTTTATTATTTTCAAGTGTTGTTACGGCGGCATATTTGCGGTTCATATCGCCTGAGGTTGACAACGAAATATCATCTGTAAGCCTGACATCGGTGTAGTCTATCGGCTCGCCGGTAGTTACGATATTTGTGCCGCTGAAGGTATAGGTTGTGTTATTTGAGGCGCAGACATAAAGCTGTGAAAATGCCGATACGGCAATGCATGCAGCCGAAATAACCGCGGTTATTTTCTTATTCATGAGAGGTACTCCTTTTTTTTATATATTATAATAATTCTACCACAGAAAAACGGATAATTCAATAAAAAATACCGTGGCATTTGCCACGGTATCGGATTAATTCTCATTATTCTGAATCCTTGCCTGAAGATTTCTCACATAGCGTTTATACGATTTGCTTCCGACTCTGACATATAAATCGGGGTTAATATCATAAAGCTCTCCGATAACATTGATAACCGTTTCAGGATCATATCCGTAAATGCACATGAACGAACACTCACCGTCAATCGTTTCAACATAGAATATATCCATTGACGATATAAGGTCACGCTTTGAGCGTGAGTGCTCATACGGATAAAGCGCCTTTGCAAAACGCTTTCCCGCCTCTGATGCGTTACGCTTTACAAAATCCTTGGTACCTACCAGTACAACAGAAAGCTCCTCTGCCGGAATTTCGGTCAGCTTTGTTTTAGCGGGCTTTAAGTCGGACAAAAACCCTCCGTTAATATCATACGGGAGAAAATCATTTGCCCAACTCTTCATATAAAGAGCATCATCCCTTACCTTTATATATGTTCCGAACACCGAATTCAGCTTTAACAGTGAAAGGACTACAAATATAACTGCGACAATCGCAAACGGGATTCCAAGTCCAAACTTAGCTGTAGATATATCATATATTGCCATAATAAAGCAGAACAGGAAAAGAACTGCATATACGGCAATTACCATCAGAGCTTTACCTCTTATTGATGAATCGGCTGCTGCCTTAACTGAACCCGCCATTTGTGTCCTCCTTAGTTAGTAAATCTTCTTGCACAGCTGAATTCACTTGTATAATACGGCGTATCAATAGACTGATACTGAATTACTGTGCCTGTGTAAGGTGCGTGTATCATTGTGTTGTTACCGACGTAAATTCCTACATGGTGAACGTTGAGACCGCTTCCGAAGAAGAGAAGATCTCCGGGCTGTAATTCATCCTTTGAAACAGGGGTACCCTCGTTAACCTGAGTATATGTAGTACGGCTTATTTCGATGCCCAATGATTTGAATACATACTGAACAAAGCCGGAACAGTCAAAGCCTGCAGGTGTTGTACCGCCCCACAGATACGGAACGCCAAGATATTTTGCCGCTTCCTGACAGATTGCGTCTCCGGTAGCTGATGACAGACCGGATGCTGAAATTGCCGAAACGGTTGTCGGTTTTATGATCTGGAGCTCATCGCTGCCTTCAAAATACTCAACCTTCTGTTGTGCGGAAGCAAGAGCCTTATATTTTGTAGTTGCCTTTACACATTTTTCGGTAATCTTTTTGCGTTTAACGGTTGTTGTCTTTTCGTTTTTACCGGGAACCTCTACATCTATAATATCCTCGTCATAGAAATATACGAGACCCATTTCCTCATCATCATAGATTGGATAGAACTTTTCGCCGTCATCAAGGATATATTCTGTTAATATAGGCTCGGGAAGCTCAACAGTAATGTTGACATTGTCGTTTGTCTTAACGACACTCTTATCACCTCGTCTTATCGCGCTTACATATATGTAGTAGTCACCGGGGTCAATATTGTTTATCTTTGCGCTTTTTGCGTCCGTAACGGGTTGTGAAAGAAGCAGCTTACCGTCATTGTCATATATATCTATAACGAAATCGTGGTATATATCGCTTTCCCATGATAGTTCAATAAAGTCATTATCGGTGGTTGTTTCAGAGGTTGTGACCCTGACGCTGCCTTCCGGTGCTTCGCCGTATTGGATAATGAATTCCTTACCGTCGAGGGTTCCGTCTGATTTTACGGCGCTGATCTTTATTGAGTAATCCTTGCCGACCTCAAAAAGCGAAGCTTCAAACGTGAGCGTTGTATCTGTTGTTTTTATATAGCTGTTAACTATGTACTCGTCATCCTCTATTGAATAAATCTGGACGAAATATTCATCTGCTGCGCTCTCCTTAAGCTCTACAACGACATCATCACCATCGTTGATAACCTCCTCATTGACGGGTGAGATAACCTCAGGACTGCCCGGCTCGGGAGTCGGAGCTTCTGTCGGTGCGTCTGTGGCTGAAGGCTCGGGAGTCTCTGTTGGTGAGGAAGAAGCCGCTGCAGTAACCACGTTTGCTGAGTTGTTAGCTGTAGTTGAAGCCGGAGCTTCGGTTGGTAAAGCTGTTGCTGCAGGAATATTCGAAACAGGAACAGATGTACCTGATGAGAGCGTTATACTGCTTATTGTTGAAAAAACAGTATCTGAGTCCTCTGTGTTTTCATCATCTGCGTGTTCTTCGGGTTCAGGTGAAGGAGCTTCGGTTGGTTCCTCGGCAGGAGCTTCTGTCGGAGCCTGAGTAGGCTCAATTGTCGGAAGCGACGCGATATCCTCTGAGGAGGTTGAATAGGTATTGCCTGCAAGATGAACTGAATCACTTGTGACACTTGCCATTACTGAGTAGTCATCAAGTATACTTGTTCCTACTCCGACAGTTGTAACCTCGCCTGAGAAGCATTCATTATTGTTCTTAAGAAGCTTGGCATAGATGCTGCATATATCGTATCCTGTTTCATGCTCTGCATTATCACTTATATGCTCGTTGATTGTGTCACGGGCAACGCTTATATATTTCGGCTGAGAAGCCATCTGCATTGCAGTATGCCAAAGGTCAGAAGAGATACTTACGGTATCGAGTCCGTTTTTAACTCTGTTTGCATTGATCAGGTCTACAAGCTCGGCAGCGCGCGTATCCGATGAATTTTTCGCAAGCTTTGTGTCCTTGTAGAGAGGGTTATAGATCACCGCGTCGAGCTTACCGTTACCGTCTTCAAAGAAACGGAAGCTGTCATCATCAAGATACTGGTAGATCTTTATGTAATCATCGCCTGAACTGATATCGGCAAATGAAAAATTACCGTTTGAACAGAAGGCGCATATTCTGCCCTCATTAACTCCGATCATCATAAAATTATTGTAGTCAGAGTTGTATACATACCAGTCAAAAATATAATCACTCTTATCTATTCTGTCAGGCTCACCGAGAATATCCGTAACAGAATTGATATTTGAACCTATTTTTATTTCAGTGCTGTCTACATTAAATGAAATATCCTGCATAAATAAATCATATAGAACATTAACGATAATTTTGCAGCTGTTCCAGTTTATCTCCTTATTCGGCTCGGAATTTGATGTATCAATAATAATTCCGTGCTTGATCATGAACGCATAGCCTACGCGGTTTTGTTCGTCAACAAGCGCGTTATCGTAGCATTTGTTCATAATCTCGTCAACCTCTTCGGTTGAAAGCGCAAACGAGTCGTCAAAATCAATTATGGTTTTGTAAAGGACGGTCATCACATCCTGCTTGCGCAGAACAGCTCCATCGGCTATGGAGTCAAGCTCATCTGCATTGGCAAAGCCCAACACAACTGCCTTTGCAAGAACCGGATCCTCTGTGCTGTCTGCAAGCGCGGCAGGAACCTCGACCTCCTGACCGCACAGCTTTTCATAAAGCGCAACTGCCTGATCAAGCATATCTCTCTCAGACACCTTTGCGCCCTCAGCATGCGCTGCCATGCCAAACTGCCCCAGACCGGCAGAAAGAGCCGCAATGAGTATTAATAATCTCATCTTAGGAAGCTTAGAGTTTTCAGTCAAATTATTTCAGTCCTTTCTTATACTATTTCCTACTTTAATTTTATAATATTATAACAGAAAAAAATCGCAATGTCTACACCTTTTTAATGAATTTTTTGTGAACTGAAAGAAAAAATACGGAGGAAAATGAACATAGTAAGGAGCATTGTGCATAAATTATCGGTTTATCCTTGACAATAGCAGAAAAAAAGGTTAAAATTACTTTAATGAATTTTCGAGAAGAAAGGTAATCGGATTTATGTTAGAAAAGCTGGAGTCATTGAAGAAAAGATTTGAACTGGTTTCCGAAAAGATAAGCGATCCTGAGGTGATTGCGGATCAGTCGGCATGGCGCGACTATTGCCGCGAGCACAGCGAGCTGTCACCTATTATTGATGAATATAACAAGTATAAGGCGCTTTTGGATACAATAGAGGATGATAAGGCGCTTCTTGAGTCCGAGGATGACAAGGAGCTTGTGGAAATGCTGCGGGAGGAAATTTCAGAGGCGCAAAGCAGCGCCGAAGAATGCAGGGAGCAGCTTAAAATTCTGCTTCTTCCGAAGGATCCGAATGATGAAAAGAATGTTATTATGGAAATACGCGGCGGCACCGGCGGCGAGGAAGCGGCGCTTTTTGCCGCTGACCTTATGCGTATGTACGGAATGTATGCACAGAGTCATAACTGGAGGATAGATATAATGAACTCCAATCCTACGGAGCTTGGAGGATATAAGGAAATTTCCTTTTCGATTGAGGGGAAGGGCGCGTATTCACGTCTTAAATATGAGAGCGGCGTTCACCGTGTACAGCGCGTTCCCGAAACGGAATCGGGCGGCAGAATACACACCTCCGCCGTTACGGTCGCAGTACTGCCTGAGATCGAGGAGGTTGAGGTCGATATTAACCGCAATGATCTCAGAATTGACGTGTTCCGCGCAGGAGGTCCGGGCGGTCAGTGCGTAAACACAACGGACTCCGCTGTGAGAATAACCCATATCCCGACCGGAATTGTTGTTTCCTGTCAGGATGAAAAGTCCCAGCTTCAGAACAAGGACAAGGCGATGAAGATTCTGCGTTCGCGTATTTATGAGGTTATGGAGGCGGAAAGAAACAAGGAGATTGCCGACACAAGAAAGTCGCAGGTCGGCTCGGGAGACAGAAGCGAAAGAATAAGAACCTATAATTTTCACGAAAACCGCGTTACCGATCACCGCATAGGTCTTACGCTGTACAAGCTCGGACAGTTCCTTAACGGTGATATAGATGAAATCATTGACGCGCTTATCACAAGCGACCAGGCGGCAAAGCTTGCGGGGGAGGAATAAGGGATGAGCAGCTTTGAAAACAGTCCTCAGATACTTGCGGTCAAGGCTTTTTTAAGGGAGATTTTTCTGTCAATTCTTGGTACGGTAAGGGACTCGTTTACGGCCTTTTATGAATGGCTCAGACACGTGCCGATTCCGGTGCCGCCCACAATGCTAAAGCTGTTCAGCAACAACAAAGCAAATTTTTTGATTTTCTGCGCTGTTGTGATATATGTACTGTATATAAATATAAAAACCTTCAGACTGTTTGCGGCGGATAAGAAATATGCGGCGCGGAATACGGAGCGGGTGCCGGAGAGAGCGCTTTTTAAGCATATGTGGATAGGGGGCGCCCCCGGAGCGGCTCTGGCGATGTGGCTTTACAGACATAAAACCCAGCATAGGAATTTTGTTGTAACGGCTCTCGTGCTGCTTTTCGTGCAGCTTCTTGCCTTCAGCTTTGTTCTGGGCTTTCTCGGCTTCTGGGCATTTTTCTGAGAAAATTGCAAAAAGCACTGGAAATTTGCTCTGATTTATGATAGAATATAAATGTATACAGAAACAGAAAGGCAGGTTGCATAGATATGGATTTTAACGATTTGCTCAACAGCAGGGATACGGAAGGCAGACTCCGTATTGTACAGGAGCTTGTACCCGGTAAGGAAATAACGCTTGCGCATGTGATCGCGAGTCCCGATCCGATTATGTATCAGAAGCTTGGTCTTAACCCTGAACTTGATTTTTCAGGCGCGGCAATCGGAATACTTACGGTAAGTCCTGCGGAAACCGCAATTATCGCTGCCGATCTTTCAACAAAGTCCGCGAATATCGACCTCAGCTTTGTTGACCGCTTCTCCGGCACGCTCATAACAACGGGACTTATTTCCGATGTTGAATCCGGGCTTAAAGCGGTGCTCAGCTATTGTGAGGAAACGCTCGGCTTCAAGGTTTGCAAATTATCGCGTACCTGATATAAGGACATATTAAATTATGAAGAAAATTGTACTTGTCGGACGCTCAGAGGCGGGAAAGACAACCCTTACCCAGGCGATGAAGGGCGAAAAGATACATTATCATAAAACGCAGTATGTAAACCGTTTTGACGTTATAATAGACACACCGGGAGAATACATACAGTCAAAGGAGCTTGGAAACGCTATTGCGATGTATGCCTTTGAGGCGGACGTGGTCGGACTGCTGATTAACGCGGCAGAGCCTTTTTCGCTTTACCCGCCCGCGTGCGCGGTTGTGTCAAACCGCCGCGTGATAGGGATAATAACGCAGAAGAACAATCCCCGCGCCGATATTCCGCAGGCGCGCCGATGGCTGGAGCTTGCCGGCTGCCGTGACATTTTCGAGGTGGACAGCAAGACGGGCGAGGGTATAGCTGAAATTCTTGAATATCTCCGCGAGCCCGGCGATGTTATGCCGTGGGAAGAAAACACACAGAATTAAAAATTAAAGCACACATTATTGTGTGTTTTTTTGTTTTGCGTCAACAAATTAAAATTATTTTTGCTGCGGCACTTGACGGATAGCGCTTTTTGTTATAAAATATATTATGTAAATATATTTTAAGGAGGATTTTTTTTATGGGAAACATGGAAAAAATTTATAGTATTGCACCGTTTGCGGTTCTTGCGTGCGCTGTAATTGCTATTATCTTCGCGGCCTATAAGTTCTTTAGTGTAAAGAAGGCCCCGGAGGGTACAAAGGCAATGTCGGCAATCTCGGAGAAAATCCGCAGAGGCGCAATGGCGTATCTCAAGCGTCAGTACAAGACGGTGGGAATTTTCTTCATCGTAATGGAGGTTATTCTTGTTGTTCTGGCGGCGGCAGGACTTCTGACCTGGTATGTTCCGTTCGCATTCCTCTCGGGAGGCTTTTTCTCTGGACTTTCGGGATTTATCGGCATGAAGATCGCTACATATGCCAACACCCGTACTGCCAACGGCGCGAGAGAGGGTCTTAACAGAGGACTTAAAATCGCGTTCTCATCAGGTACGGTAATGGGCATGACAGTGGTTGGTCTCGGACTTCTCGATATCAGCGTATGGTTCATTCTTCTCCGCTTTGTATTCGGTGAGGACATCAACTCAACAATGGCGGCTATGCTTACCTTTGGTATGGGCGCAAGCTCAATGGCTCTTTTTGCAAGAGTAGGCGGCGGTATCTTTACTAAGGCTGCTGACGTAGGCGCTGACCTCGTGGGTAAGGTTGAAGCGGGCATTCCTGAGGACGACCCGAGAAACCCGGCATGTATCGCGGATAACGTAGGCGATAACGTTGGTGACGTTGCGGGTATGGGCGCTGACCTTTATGAGTCATATGTAGGCTCAATCATTTCCTGCGGCGCTCTTGCGACTGCGGCAGGCATAGGCGTTCCGGGCGTTATTCTCCCGATGGCGATTGCGGCAATAGGCATAATCGCGTCAATTATCGGCTCGTTCTTTGTTAAAACAAAGGAGGGAGCTACTCAGAAGATGCTTCTCGGCTCGCTCAGAACGGGTACATATATAGCCGCTGTTCTTTCGGCAATAATAAGCTTTATACTTATCATGATTCTTCTGCCTGACAGAGCAAGCGTATTCGGCGCGGTGCTTTCGGGACTTCTTGCAGGCGTATTGATAGGCTTCTTTACGGAGTATTATACATCAGATTCGTATAAGCCTACAAAGAAGCTTGCAGGCTCATCCGAAACAGGCTCGGCTACAATCATTATTGACGGTATCGCTCTTGGTATGCAGTCAACAGCCATTCCGGTTATTATCATCGGTATTTCGGTTATTGTCAGCTACTTTGTAGCGGGCGGCGCGTCAAGCTTCGCGCAGGGCTTATACGGTATAGGTCTTTCGGCGGTAGGTATGCTTTCAACTCTCGGTATCACTCTTGCAACAGACGCTTACGGTCCGGTTGCGGACAATGCGGGCGGTATTGCGGAAATGTCAGGTCTTGAGAGCGAGGTTCGTAACCGCACAGACGCTCTTGATTCACTCGGCAACACAACAGCCGCTACCGGAAAGGGTTTTGCTATCGGTTCAGCCGCTCTTACGGCTCTCGCTCTTATCGTGTCATATACAGACAAGGTATCGGGCATAAACGATAAAATTCTTGACCTTACAATCACGAATCCGGCGGTATTGATCGGCTTGTTTGTAGGCGCAATGCTTCCGTTCCTCTTCTCGGCAATGACAATGAAGGCGGTAGGCCGCGCGGCTCAGAAGATAGTTGTTGAGGTAAGACGTCAGTTCAGAGAGATCAAGGGTCTTATGGAAGGCAAGGCTGAGGCTGATTATGAGACATGTATAGACATCTGTACAAAATCATCACTTCGTGAAATGATCCTTCCTGCCGCTCTGGGTATTGTCGCGCCGATCGTTGTCGGTCTTATACTCGGCGTAAACGGTGTTGTGGGAATGCTTGCGGGCGCCCTTGTATCCGGCTTTGTTCTTGCTATAATGATGGCGAACTCAGGCGGCGCGTGGGACAACGCCAAGAAGTATATCGAGGCGGGCAACTACAACGGCAAGGGCTCGGAGAACCACAAGGCTGCCGTAGTGGGCGATACCGTAGGCGATCCGTTCAAGGACACCTCGGGTCCGTCGGTAAATATTCTTATCAAGCTCTTATCAATGGTTTCAATCGTATTTGCGGCTCTTATCGTAAATTACGGCGGAATGGGCTTGTTCTGAATTTAAAATAATTAAAAAAATAACCCCCTCCGTGAGCGTTATGATGCTCACGGAGGGGGTTTTAAAATACCATTGTTAATTAAACAAGATTGAACTGCTTCTCACAGTCTGCGACAATCGCTTCGATAAGAGCGTTTGCCTCGTCAACCGTATCTGCGTTTGTTCCGAGATAAAGCTTGATCTTCGGCTCTGTGCCTGACGGACGAACGATAAAGTAGGTCTTGCCGTCCTCAAGGTCATAGCGGAGCACGTTAGCCTTAGGAAGCTCCGTGCTGTCGGGAAGAATAACCGTTGACTCCTTATAGTCTGTGGTCTTTACAACCTTCATGCCGTTGACAATGGTCGGCGGATTTTCGCGGAGTCCCGAAAGGATTCCTGCCATCTTCTCCATACCGTCCTTACCCGGCATTGTGTATGACATTGTCTTTTCAACATATGTGCCATGCTTTGCGTAGATGTCCTGGAGCGCCTCATAGAGCGACTTGCCCTTTGTCTTGTAGTATGCCGCCATTTCAGCGATAAGCATTGAAGCGACAACGCCGTCCTTATCGCGCGCATGGTTGCCTACGAGGTAGCCGTAGCTTTCCTCAAAGCCTATAAGATATGTATAGTTCTTCTTGATGCCGAAGTCTGTCATCTTTTCGCCGATGTACTTAAAGCCTGTAAGAACGCTCATGCACTCTGCGCCGTATGACTTAGCGATCGCAGCGGCAAGCTCTGTTGTAACGATAGTCTTTATAACAATACCGTTTGACGGCAGAGTCCCCTGCTCCTGCTTCGAGCGGAGAATGTAATCAACGAGCAATGCGCCTGTCTGGTTGCCTGTAAGTGTTCTGTACTCGCCCTCGGCATCGCGTACAACAATACCTACACGGTCGCAGTCGGGGTCTGTGCCGAAGATAACGTCAACGTCGTTTTCCTTAGCCATCTTAATAGCAATCGTGAAGCCTTCCTTGTTCTCCGGGTTCGGTGACTTAACTGTCGGGAAGTTACCGTCGGGAGTATCCTGTTCCTTAACAACAAGCACGTTCTTAAAGCCTATTCTCTTTAATATTTCCTTGACAGGACGTGAGCCTGTGCCGTGGAACGGTGTGTAGATAAGCTTGAAGGTGTCTGCAACAGCCTTAACAGCCTCAGGATTGCACTGCTGTGTCTGTACAATCTGTAAGAACTTTTCGTTAAGGTCGGGACCTACGATTTCAACCGCGCCTGACTTGATCGCTTCGTCAAGATCAGCATATTCAACAGCGAATATATCGATTGAATCCATAGCGTCGATAACCGTCTGAACAGCATCCGGCGGAAGCTGACCGCCGTCGGGACCGTATACCTTGTAGCCGTTATATTCCTTCGGGTTGTGTGAGGCTGTGATCATAACGCCTGCCGCGCAGCCCAGCTCTCTGATTCCGAACGAGCATTCCGGTACCGAATGCACGGTATCAAAAAGATAAACCTTAATTCCTTCCTTGGCAAGTACCTTAGCTGTTTCCTCGGCAAATTCTCTTGACATGATACGCGTATCATAGCTTATGAGAACGCCCTTCTTCATAGCCTCGGCGCCTTCCTTTTTTACGTAAGCCGCAACACCGTAGCTTGCCTGTCTTACATTATAAATATTTATTCTGTTTGTGCCCATACCGAGAACGCCTCTCATTCCGGCAGTACCGAATTCAAGACCACGGTAAAAACGATCCTCAAGCTCCTTTGCATCCTTTGCAACTTCCTTAAGCTCGTCTTTTTCAGCCGCGCTGAGAGCGTCAGCTGAGAGCCATTTTTCGTAGCTTTCCATATAACCCATGAAAATCAACCTCCGTATATAAAATTTGTTACTTTATATTATATAACATTTTTACCAGAAATTCAACTGAATTTTTAAATTGTTTTATAGAATTTTTATTAAAATACAGATTGCTCTTACAATAAACGCGCATATCCATGCTATCGCGCACTGAAGAACGACAACAAATAACGCGCCCTTTCCGCCGATTTCGCGCTTGATTGCGGCGATTGCCGCCACGCACGGCGTATAAAGGAGACAGAATACCAAAAGAGCCGCCGCCGATACCGGAGAGATTGCCGCAAGCAGCGCCTCGGTGCTGCCGAACAGGACTGAGAGTGTTGACACAACGCTTTCCTTTGCGATAAAGCCCGCGATGAGAGATGTGGAAATTCTCCAGTCTCCGAAGCCGAGGGGACGCAGTATAGGGGATATTACTCCGGCTATTGAGGCAAGTATGCTGTCCTGTGAATTATCAACGACATTGAGATGATAATCAAAGGTCTGCAAAAACCATACCGCAATAGTTGCAAGGAATATTACGGTAAAGGCTCTTTGCAGAAAGTCCTTTGCCTTATCCCAGAGCAGATGCAGGACATTTTTCGCTCCCGGCATACGGTAGTTGGGCAGCTCCATAACAAACGGAACAGCCTCTCCCTTAAAGCCTGTATTTTTCGCTATCAACGCGACAATGATTCCCGTAAGTATACCTATCACATACAGCGCTGTCATAACAAGTCCGCCGTGGCGGGGGAAAAACGCTGCGGTAAAGAAGGCATATATGGGAAGCTTTGCCGTACAGCTCATGAACGGCGTGAGCATTATAGTCATTTTACGGTCACGCTCCGACGGCAGGGTACGGCTTGCCATAACTCCGGGAACGGTACAGCCGAAGCCTATGAGCATCGGAACAATACTGCGCCCGGAAAGCCCTATCTTACGCAGCAGCTTATCCATAACAAACGCTACGCGCGCCATATATCCGCTGTCCTCTAAGAGCGAGAGGAAGAAGAACAGAGTGACAATAATCGGCACAAAGCTCAGCACGCTTCCGACACCGTTAAATATTCCGTCAATGACAAGAGAATGAAGGGTGGCGTTTATGTTCATTGCCCGGAGCGTCGCGTCGGCAAGCCCTGTTACATAATCAATTCCCGATTCCAGGAGTCCTTGAAGCCATGCGCCTATAACGTTAAACGTCAGCATAAATACCGCCGCCATAATAAGTATAAACGCGGGAATTGCAGTATATTTTCCCGTAAGTATTTTATCTATTCTGCGGCTGCGTTCATGCTCCCTGCTTTCCCGCGGACGCACCACTGTTTTATCGCATACCTTCTGAATAAACGAGAAACGCATATCGGCGATAGCCGCGGCTCTGTCAAGCCCGCGTTCCTCCTCCATCTGGCATATTATATGCTCAATCATTTCAAGCTCGTTCTGCGTAAGCTTAAGCGCGTCTGCAACTCGCTTATCACCCTCGACAAGCTTGGAGGCCGCGAAACGAACAGGAATATGCGCCGCCCTTGCGTGATCCTCTATGAGGTGCATTATTCCGTGCAGGCAGCGGTGAACCGCGCCGTTATGGTCATTTTTGTCACAGAAATCCGTCCTTCCCGGACATTCCTGATACTGAGCGACATGGAGAGCGTGACGGACAAGCTCCTCAACTCCCTCATTTTTTGATGCGGATATAGGCACGACGGGGATTCCGAGCATTTCCTCCATTTCATTTATATGTATAGAGCCGCCGTTGCCGCGCACCTCGTCCATCATGTTAAGGGCAAGCACCATAGGCGTGTCAAGCTCCATAAGCTGCATTGTGAGATAGAGGTTGCGTTCGATATTCGTTGCATCGACAATGTTTATGATTCCTGTGGGCTTGTCATTTATTATGAACCGTCTTGAAACGATTTCCTCGCTGCTGTAGGGCGATAATGAGTAGATTCCCGGAAGATCTGTTACGAGGGTCTGGGGATGCCCCTTTATTGTTCCTGTTTTACGGTCAACCGTAACACCGGGGAAGTTGCCTACATGCTGGTTTGCGCCTGTAAGCTGATTGAAGAGAGTTGTTTTGCCGCAGTTCTGATTGCCTGCAAGGGCAAAGGTGAGCTGTGATCCCTTGGGCAGCGGATTTTCCGTTGCCTTGACATGATAAATTCCGTCCTCGCCAAGTCCCGGATGCATGTGTTTATCCGTACCGGGTGAGGCGGAGGGGGTTCTTGACGGAAATCCGTTCGTGATTGACGCTTCGTCGATTCCTATCTTCGCGGCGTCATCAAGCCTTAGTGTAAGCTCGTAGCCGTGAATCATAAGCTCCATCGGATCACCCATGGGCGCATATTTCATAAGCGTCACTATAGTACCGGGGATCACCCCCATGTCGAGAAAATGCTGGCGTAACGCCCCATCGCCGCCGACTGAGGTGATCACCGCGCTTTTGCCTGTTTCAAGCTCCTTTAAAGTCATGGTATTAAGCCCTCCTGTGAATGTATATATATCTATACCTTTATTATACATATATATGCGGCGGTTTGTCAATGGTAACCGTAAAAACCGTGACCGCATATAATTTACTACTTGACACGACAGGCAAAAATGGGTATAATAATATTGTAAACTGGATATGATGTTGCCGCCGTAAGACGGCAGAATGGAGAATATTATGGAGCGTGAGGTAATAGAGTGTTTAAGGGATATGCTTAAAGGCTCGCGGCTTTGTCAGATGTATGAGTTTGTTCAGCATGGAGATACCGAGTGTCTTGCGCATACGCTGGCGGTTGTTTACTGCGCTCTTGATATTGCGGAAAGGTTTAATATCAGCATAAGCAAGAGTGAGCTTATACGCGGCGGGATTCTTCATGACTATTTTTTGTATGACTGGCATGACGGAAAGCCGGAACGGAGGATTCATGGCTTTACACATCCCAATAAGGCGCTGCGCAATGCAGAAATGGATTTTAAGCTGACGGATGTTGAGAGAGATATAATTAAGAAGCATATGTTTCCGCTCACGATTATACCGCCTATGTGCCGTGAAGCGTGGCTTATATGTCTGGCTGATAAGATATGCGCGTGCCGTGAAACCGGAAAAAAGAATATTTATCCGGAGATACGGAGAATGATGAACAGACAGAAGAGGTTTTTAGTAGGAAAAAGGAGAGGATAACAATGACGTTATCGCAATATTTTGTATGTTTTATTATATACGGTTTTTTCGGCTGGATATATGAATCACTGTACTATTCGGTTCAACTCAGAAAGCCGGTCAACACAGGATTTCTCCATGTATGCTTTTGCCCGATATACGGCTTTGCATGTGTGGGAAATGCGGTATTGTTTAAGAATACTGAAAACGGTGTGATTATATTTGTTACAAGCATGCTTGTGATTTCATTGATGGAATATTTTGTTTCATGGCTCCTTGAGACACTGTTCGGGAAAAGATGGTGGGATTACAGAGAGTTGCCGTTTAATATAAACGGAAGAATAAGCCTGTTTTCATCTTTGGCATTCGGCGCGATGTCACTGGTACAGATGAAGCTGTTACACCCATCGGTTGCCGGGTTTGTAACAAGACTATCGGAGAAATATACATATGTAACCATATTGCTGTTTATGGCAGTTATTATTCTTGACCTTCTCCTTACAATAAAAGATATGGATAAGGAAGAGAATAAGCTGTGGTTTGTCAATGAACAGCTGCCGATTCTGCATAATGCAAATGAAAAGCTTTCGGAAAAGGTTAAGCTTATAGCGGATAAGTATAGTGACGCCAGAAGCAGAATCCGTGAAAAAATGGGTAGATGATAATGTATCAGAGGTATATAAATGAAAAAAATAAAGCCTAAAAAGAATACAAAGCTTTTTGGTTCGTCCAATAACGGAACAGATAAAGATGATGTTATATCACAGGAAACTATAGGTCAGAATATTGAAAGACGCGCAAAGCTCTCAAGATTGAGAAGTCAGAAAGTAAAGTTTGCCATAATCTTTCTTATTAAAACGGTTGAAACATTTATGGCAAGCATTATACCTTCGGTTATAAGCGTGTTTATGATTTTTTTTAATCCTAATGAAAAATCATGGGCTGTAATGAAGATTGTTTCATTTGTCGTAACAGCTTGTGTCAATTGGCGGCTTTGGCTGAAATATGCCGCCATGAAGAGCGGACCGAAGGAATTCTATCTGATGAACGGCCTTACATATCTATTGTATTTTGCGTCATCGGTAATAGGGTATTATACACTCGGATATCTTGTTTATTCTATGACATATGCAAATCTGCGCGTATTCGAAATCTTTGGAATGAAAACAATGGAGTCTATATTGTGTTCAAATGGTATTATGCTGCTGATTCTTGTGTGTTGTGAGCGCTTTTCAAATATACAGTTCAAGCGGTTCCTTGAATGGACACATAAAAACGGCAGTGACAGGATTGAAATGAACGATATTCTTACTGATGATACACCTATGCAGCAGGATAGGGTCATTGAATCACTTTCAATAGAAGAAATTGCGAATAATATGATTCGCGAGGAACAAGAGGCTATTGAGGCAAAAAGAATCGCGCTTAAAATGATGCCGGATAGTACATTCGACGAAGGAACTATGACAAAAGGACGCGGTGAAAAGGTTGAGCGCGCTGAAGTCGTAGATATGGATAATGATCTGACAGAAGGAGATTTTAACGCTTCCGAGGCTGCGCAGAAGGAATATGAGCAGAATATGCAGTATTCCGGTGATTCGTTGTGGAGCAGCAGCATATACATTGGACGTACAAAGGACGGAAAACCTATTACCGAGTACGATGAGGAGGGTATGCATGAGGTGTTGGATCAGATGATAGAAGATGATGCAGCGGCTTATGATACTGATGATACCGGCTCCTTATGGGATGAGGGAATATATCAGGGCAGACATGTCTCCGGCGGGATAAATGTTATGGATCCCGATGCAGCGGATACCACAGATGATGAGAAAATCAATTATGATGCTGATTCGTTATGGGAGAACAGCTTCTATCAGGGCAGAAATAAAGACAGTGTGCCGGAAAAAGCGCTTGATTTTGATGATGCTGTATCAGAACATACCATGGTGAATGCCATTAATTATGATGTTGACGATTTATGGGATTCGGTAAGCCAGGGAAGAGGCAAAAATGTGCAAAGGCTTGAAGATGCAGACGAAGAAGCTCCTGTGGAAGGTGCAAATCTGAGCGCGGACTATGACACAGATTCTCTTTGGGACAATATTTATCAGGGAAGAAAAAAATAGCGAAAATAATGGGGCTTATATCAAAACTAAATTATTGTTTAGCTGCCTCTGTTCTTGCCTCCCTCCGGGAGGGAGCCAAGACAGCAGAGCGCTAAACAATAATTTATTGCTCTAATTTCAAACACATTAATTCCAGCTTAAACAAAGTTGGAAAGCATATAAAATTCTTTTATTCAACAATCATAGGACCGATGCTCGTTACGTCACCGGCACCCATTGTAAAAATTATATCATCCTTTTCCGCGGTGTTTTTGATATATTCCGCGATTTCTGAAAAGTCATCCATATATTTTGCGTCAATGCCTTTTGCGGCAATTTCCGCGGCAAGCCTGTCGGGGTCTGTAACGCCGTCATATACCTCGCGCGCAGCGTATATATGTGTAAGAATAAGCTCATCCGCATCATCAAACGCGTTTACAAAATCGTTCCAGAGCGTGCGTGTTCTTGAATAGGTGTGGGGCTGAAATATGCAGCGTATACGGCTGTGAGGGAAAGCCTTCGCAGCTTTTAAGGTAGCCTTTATTTCTGTCGGATGGTGAGCATAATCATCAAGAACAACAGCTCCGTTCACAAAGCCTTTTTTCTCAAAACGGCGGTGTGTACCCTTAAAGGTTTCTATTCCATCTGCCGCAGTTTCCGCATTAACTCCCAAAAGCTCGCAGACCGCAATTGTCGCAAGCGTATTTAAGATGTTGTGGTCACCCGGCACATTAAGTGATACGTGACAGAGCTTTTCGCCTTTTTTATATACATCAAATGACGGATAGCCCGCATTATAAACGACATCTTTGACATAATAATCGTTTGTATCACTCATACCGTAGGTGATTATATCAAGTCCGCTGCCGTCAAGGGCAAGCTTAATGTTTTCATCCTCACCGTAAGCGACAACCTGACCGATGCCTCTTGTAAGCTCGGCAAAGGCTCTGAAGCTTTCGCGGATCATTTCAATTCCTGTAAAGAAATCAAGGTGATCCTCTTCAATGTTGGTTATGAGAGCTATAGTCGGATAGAATTTAAGAAAGCTGTTTGTATACTCGCACGCCTCTGTCACAAAGAAATCGGATTTGCCGCAGCAGATGTTGCCGTCGATAAGGTCAAGCACACCGCCGACCGATATTGTAGGATCGGTATCGGCATGAATAAGAGCGTGCGCAAGCATTGAGGTGGTTGTTGTCTTGCCGTGGGTTCCCGACACGCCCACAGCGTGCTTATAGTTCTTCATAACAGCGCCGAGAAATTCTGCGCGGTCAATAAGTCTGATTCCCTTTGCTGCCGCCGCTGCCATTTCGGGATTATCTGCTTTTACCGCGGCTGTATGTACAACCAGCTCCGCGCCGTCTACGTTCCTTGCGTCATGTCCCTCGTATATAACCGCGCCCTCTTTTTCAAGCTTATCCGTTATATCGGATTTTGCTCTGTCGCTTCCTGTAACCTTAAAACCGTCCCTGAGCGCGATATGCGCAAGTCCGCTCATGCTTATACCGCCTATGCCTATAAAATGGATATGGGCGTTTTTATCAAGCTCGTCTATTGAAAATTTTTTCATATTATATGTTCCCTTCTATGAATAAATGCAAATACACACACATTCTATTATATACCTATTCTACAAAAATTTAAACAGTTTTTTTGAAATTTTTATATTCTTTACAAAAAAATTTAATCCCTAAAATATGAATTTAAAATAAATGCACAAAAAGCTTGACAAATCAATAAAAATGCGATAAAATGATTTTAGGAAGGTACTGATTAGCGCGGTACATATATCCCTTGTAAAGGGTTGGGGCATCACTGGATAGACTACAAGAGAACGAAAAATTTAACCTTGTAAGAGGAAGGTGGTGAAAATCTTGGAGATTACGGACATTAGGGTAAAGAAAATTCTTACCGACAGCTCTGCCGAAAGTAAAATGAGAGCAGTAGTATCTGTAACCTTTGACGACTCCTTTGTAGTGCACGATATAAAAATAATAGAGGGACAAGATAAACTGTTTACGGCTATGCCCAGCCGGAAAACGCAGGAAGGCGAATTTAAAGACATAGCGCATCCCATTAACCGCGATATGCGTATGAAGCTTGAAGATGCAATTCTTGCCGAATACAAGAGGGTTTTGGCACAATCTGTTGATGAGTAACGCATTGATTTACATATAAAAATATTTGACACAATAAAGAATTGAACAGATCAATTCCCTAATAATATAAGATTTTCAGGAAACAAAAAACTGCTGCTTTTTTCAGCAGTTTTTTTGTTTTCCTATTGTAATTCCAAAAAAGTTATGCTATAATACTATGCTGTAGAAAAATATGCGCCGATACCGCGGCATTGCGGAACGGACGCAAAAATATCGAGGAGGTATATATGAAAACCACAACGGCCGTATTTGCGGCAATGAAGAAAAGCGGCGATAAAATCTCAATGGTTACGGCATATGATTATTCGACCGCAAAGCTTGTTGACGCCTCGGGCATAAATTCAATTCTTGTGGGTGATTCACTGGGAATGGTTATGCTGGGATATGAGGACACGCTGTCAGTTACAATGGAGGATATGCTCCATCACTGCGCGGCTGTTTCAAGGGGCGCGAAGAATGCTCTTATTATATGTGATATGCCGTTTATGTCATACCAGACATCGGTTTACGATGCGGTAACAAACGCGGGCAGGCTTATGAAGGAAGGCAGAGCCAACGCTGTAAAGCTTGAAGGCGGCGCAGAGTTTACTGAGCATATAAGAGCGATCGTAAATTCATCGATCCCGGTATGCGCGCATATCGGAATGACACCTCAGAGTGTGAACGCTTTCGGCGGCTTTAAGGTACAGGGCAGAACACTGGCGGCGGCCCAGAAGCTTATAGACGACGCTCTGGCGGTTCAGGAGGCAGGCGCGTTTGCGGTAGTTCTGGAATGTGTTCCGTCAGCACTGGCGGAGTATATAACACAGCTGCTTGACATTCCGACGATAGGAATAGGCGCGGGCGCGGGCTGTGACGGTCAGGTGCTTGTATATCAGGACATGCTTGGAATGTACAGTGATTTTACGCCGAAGTTTGTAAAGAAATATGCTGAGATAGGTAAGAGCATGACTGATGCATTTTCAAAATATGACAGTGAGGTAAAGTCGGGAGCGTTCCCTGAGGAAAAGCACGGCTTTAAGATCGATGAAAGCGTAATGAGCGAGCTTATGATAAGAAAGGACGGGGTTTTATGATACCGATAGTAAAAACGGTTGAGGAAGTAAGAAAATATGTTAAGGCGTGGCGCAGGGAAGGCAAGTCGGTGGGACTTGTTCCCACAATGGGCTTTCTGCACGAGGGACACAAATCTCTCATTGTAAGAGCCGCGGCGGAAAATGACTGCGTTGTTGTTTCGGATTTTGTGAACCCGACACAGTTCGGTCCGAATGAGGATTTTGAAACATATCCGCGAGATATAGACGCGGATGCGAGGCTCTGTGAGGAAGCGGGCGCAGGGCTCATATTTAATCCGGAGCCGTCGGAAATGTATCATGACGCGCTTACAACCGTAAGCGTTGATAAGATCACAAAGGTGCTCTGCGGAAAGACAAGACCGATCCACTTTAACGGCGTATGCACGGTAGTTTCAAAGCTGTTCAATATCGTAATGCCGGACAGGACGTATTTCGGACAGAAGGACGCTCAGCAGCTCTGCGTGGTAAGGAAAATGGTCAGAGACCTCAACTTTGATATAGAAATAGTCGGCTGTCCGATAATCCGCGAGGAGGACGGTCTCGCAAAATCCTCAAGAAACACATATCTTGACGCGGAGGAAAGAAAGGCGGCGCTTTGTCTTTCACGCTCATTAAGACTTGGAAGAAAGCTGATTGAGGACGGCGAAAGGAACGCGCAGAGGGTAATTGCGGCAATAAGAGCCGAAATAGAAAAGGAGCCTCTGGCGAGAATAGACTATGTTGAAATAGTTGACCTTGACAGCCTTGAGCCGGCAGAGGATGCGTCAGAGCATATACTTGCGGCAACGGCTGTTTATATAGGCAAAACAAGACTGATAGATAATTTTATAATAGAATAAGGAGTACCGCAAATGAACATTACGATGCTTAAAGGCAAAATACACCGCGCAACAGTTGTGCAGGCAGAGGTTGATTATGTGGGAAGCATCACGGTAGACACCGCGCTTTTGGAGGCTGCGGGAATTATGGAATACGAAAAGGTTTCCGTTGTTGATGTGACCAACGGCGCGCGGCTTGAAACGTATACGATTGCCGGAGAGAGAAATTCGGGCATGATTTGTCTTAACGGCGCGGCGGCAAAGCTTATAAACGCGGGCGATACCGTCATAATAATGGCGTACGCGCAGATGACTTCGGAGGAAGCGAAGGAGTACAGACCTAAGGTAGTATTTGTCGATAAGGACAATAAGATAAAATCAGTGGTTAATTATGAAAAGCATGGAGTTATTGCAGAGCAGTAACAGCAGAAAGGAATGATAAGTAATGGCAAAGGTACCAATTACATTACTGACAGGATATCTCGGAGCGGGAAAGACCACGCTTATGAATCATATTCTGTCAAACCAGGAGGGCTACAAGGTAGCCGTTATAGTTAACGATATAGGAGAGGTAAATATCGATTCCTCGCTCATTCAGAAGGGCGGAATGGTTCAGGAGGAGGATGCAAGCCTTGTTCCTCTTTCAAACGGATGTATCTGCTGTACCTTAAAGGTTGACCTTATGAAGCAGATCGCGGAGCTTGCTCAGTCGGGTAAGTTTGATTATATTCTTATCGAGGCAAGCGGTATTTGTGAACCGCTCCCGATCGTTCAGACAATTTCAATGATGGACGGCTCACAGCCGGGCAGCGAGTTTCCGGCTATTGTAAGACTTGACTGCGTTGTAACGGTTGTTGACGCGCTCCGTCTTGTTGACGAGTTCGGCGGCGGCGATAAGCTCATGGGCGATGTTGACGAGGAGGATATCGAGAACCTGCTCATTCAGCAGATCGAGTTCTGCTCGACGATCATCATCAATAAGGCAGACGAGGTTTCAAAGGAGGATCTGGCAAAGGTAAGAGCGGTTGTCAAGGCGCTCCAGCCGAAGGCAAAGATTATTGAAACAAATTATGCAAAGGTCGCTATGAGCGATGTGCTTGACACAAAGCAGTTTGACTTTGAGAAAACCTTCTCATCTGCGGGCTGGGTAACCGAGTTTGAAAAGGACGAGGAGGAAGAGGAGCACCATCATCACCATGACGATGATGACGATGATGAACACGAGCATCACCACCATCATCACGATGACGAGCATGACCACAGCCATTGTGACCATGAACACGGACACTGTGTACATGACCACGACGATGAAGACGAGCATGAGCACGGTCATGGACATCATCACCACCATCATCACCATGACCACGACCACGATCACGGCGAGGCTGAAGAATACGGCATAGGCTCATTCGTGTACTACCGCCGTCAGCCGTTCAAGATGAATAAGCTGAGAAAGTGGCTCAACGAGAGCTTCCCGACAAATGTGATCCGCTGCAAGGGTATTATATGGATAGACAAGGATAACGATATGTCATTCGTGCTTGAGCAGGCGGGAAAGCAGATCCAGATGTATGAGAACGGACGCTGGTTCGCGTCGGCGCCGAGAAAACAGCTTCAGCAGTTTGTAAAGGACGACCCGTCAATCATGAAGAACTGGGACGAAAAGGTCGGAGACAGAATGATCAAGTTGGTATTCATAGGACAGAAGCTTGATAAGGAAAAAATCTCCGCAGAGCTTGACGAGCTTTTGAAAAAAATATAATCCGAACAAAAAAGCCTTTAAGGACAGAGAAATCTGTTTTTAAAGGTTTTTTCTGTTTTTTTTAAAATTCTGCAACATTTTCGGGAGATGAAAGGTGTTACATATGAGACGAAATATTACCGTTAGTGTCATACGGCTGCCGCGCGCTCCTGATATTGACATGCAAAATGATTTCTGGTAAAATACTATCGGAATATAACCTAAGCGCAGATGTCCCCCGCCTCTTAGGCGGCGGGTTCCATTCTGCATTTCAGCGGGGGAATTAATCCCCCGCTGAAACCCTGAGGAGCTAACGCTCCCTGCGCAGGTTGCAATCTGTCGCAAGCTCTGCTCCTTGCAAGCGAAGCAGGAGCGTTGCTCCGATTTGAATTTTGACGGTTGATAGGGGTGAAGGTATGCAGGCGGAGATAACCGATGAAATCGTTAAATCTCCCTCACAGATAGTAGAAAAATATTTTGATATGGTATACAGGCTGGCGCGGAAGATTGCCGGACCGGATAAGGCTGATGATGCGACACAGAATGTGTTTGTAAGATATATGAGGCACTATACCGAGTTTAATGAGGAGGAGCATGTTAAAGCGTGGCTTATACGCGTTACATATAACTGCTGTAATTCCGAGCTGAAAAATGCATGGACGGAAAAAACCACAGGCATCCCGGAGAATGAGGAGAAGACCGGCGCCTTTGTTTCCGATATGCAATACGAGGAGGAAGAGGAAGGCGAATTGACTCACGCTGTAAACCGCCTCCCGTCAAAATACAGAACAGTTATACATCTTTACTATTATGAGGAATATTCAACGAGAGAAATCGCAGATATAACAAAGCAGAAGGAAACGACCGTGCGTTCTTTACTGGCGCGGGGACGGCAGCAGCTCGAAAAAATCATGAAGGAGGGGCGATGAATATGCTAAGAGATGAAAAGTTCAAAATTAAATATCAGGCATCGGAAAACAGCGTCCCTGTTAATACTGAGCTGAAAAATAAGCTTATAGAAATGGCAAAGGCGTGTGAAAATGGAGAGATACCCGAGGAGGTGTCGGGCGCCGATATAAGGATAGCAGAGCTTGAACAAAACAAAGAAAAACGTAATATTCGTCACATTATAATTAAAACAGCGGCGCTTGCGGCATGTCTTGCCGTATGTGTATGCTCGATCCCGAAGGTAACTGATATATATTTCAGCCGCACAGCAGATCAGGAGCCGGAGCCGGGCATTATTTCAACACAGGAGCCAATAGCAGGCGGCGCAAAGATAAAGGAGGAGGATAAGCAGGAGAATACTACACAGGAGGGCATAGGAAACGAAAAGGAAGAAACAAACGATAACTTAACAGGCGGAGAAAGGGTAAATAATATAAAAGCAGACAGCTCGGAGAGAAAAGAAGCGGAAACAAACAACACAGGCAGCGCGGCGGCTGTAACGGGGCAGAGGGAGAATGCCGCAAATACAGCCGTGAGCGCGCCGCAAAGCGGCAATGCCGTAGATGATACGACACAGGAGGACGCGGCATTGAGCGCGCCGGAACAAAGCAGAGAGGAAAATATTAATGTATCGAACGGCAGCGCGGCGGCACGTTACGCGGATATTATTAAAAGCTCTGAAGAGGACGAAGAAATACTTACAAGCAGGGACGAGTTCAATAAGCGTCTTACACTGCTTGACAGACAGAAGGCGAAGCTTGAAGCGTGGGACGCGGAGCTTAAGACGTATGTCGGACATGACGAGGTCATGGACAGGAGCTATGAGGATTTCAGGGGTGATAAGGCGGTATATAATAAGGCGGCGGATGCGTACACTGCAAAGTATACCGCGGCAGACACCGAGGAGAAGCTGCAGAAGGGAATTGATGAATACGATTCTACATTGAGTGATGACAGCCGTATGTTCAATGAATGCCGCGAAAGCTACAGAAAGAGCGTGAATTATATTGAGATGAGCGGTATGAATGAAGAGCTTTCACAGACAACAGCGGAGTCTGAGATTGAAGCGGAAACAATTCAGGCGGCAGCAGAAACGGAGGGGACGGTAAATGAGGAACCAGATATTGAGAACTAAAATTGCCGCTTCTGTTCTGGCTGTGTCCCTGGCAGTCTCCTGTATTCCGGCGGCGTATGCTTCCTCTGCGGCGGAGAGCTACAGCAGCGACATCGGAAGATTAAACACGGCATCTGAACAGTACGGAAATTCGAACATTTCCTTTGGATACTGCGGCGATGATACGGCAAAGGGTACAAAGCAGACGATTTTCATATTCATGATCGGTTCGGATATGTCGCAGTATGCCGGATATGATATATGCGAAATGCTTCGTAGCGGCTACAGCGACAGAGACACAAATGTAATTCTTATCGCAGGCGGCAGCAAAAGGTGGAGTATAGACGCGCTTAACGAAAATGCCGTCGGCGTGTATAAGCTCACGGAAAACGGATTTGTTTCATTAAACGAGAAAAACAATTATAATATATTTGATACGGATGATATATATAATCTTATGTTCAGATATATGGCAAGATACAGAGCAGACAGCTACAGCGTGTTCTTCTGGGACCACGGCGGCGGTTTTGTGAACGGCTTCGGCAAGGATGAAAGCCGTGAAAACAGCAGCATCTCAACGGAAAAGCTGGCGGGAGTGTTCGCGGATATAAAGCGTGACGTTAAAGAGGATTACGGAATGGACTATAATTATGATATTGTCGGCTTTGACGCGTGCTTTATGGCGGACGTTCAGACAGCGGAGGAGTTCGCGCAGGCGGGCTTTAAATATTTTATAGGCTCTGAGGACGCGGAGAGCTTTTACGGCTGGAGCTACGATTTCCTTGGAAGTCCGGCGCTGGGAGCGGGCGGCGGTGAGCTTTGCAGAGCGGTGATCGATAAAACCGCGGAGTTTAATGACAGCCATTCTGTCGCAGGCTACACGCTTTCGGCAATAGACCTCAGCAAGACGAAGGATATAATAAGCTCTCTTGAGCAGATTTCGGGCAACATCATTACAGAGGACGAAAATAAGTATCTTGCCGCGCGTTATAATACAAGGACCTACGGTAATTCCGGCTCCGGCAGCCGTTTTGACAGCGGCTCCCATGATTATGTGGACGTGAGCGATTACGCGGAAAAAATCGGATCTGTCGGTACCGATACATCGGAGCTTGCAGCGGCGGTAGATGAAGCTGTAATATATAATAAATCGTCGGAGGATTCATGCGGTATCAGCGTATACAGCTATTACAGCAGCAGCAGAGGAAGTCTTAATTCATGGTGTAATTTAACCGGTGATGAGCTTGAGGCTTATAAAATGCTGCAAAGGCGGACAGAAAACAGCATAAACGGAAATTCTGTTTCAGCTGCGGAAACAGCGGAAACAGGAGTAACCGAAAAGGACGGAAACAATTATTCATATAAGATGACAGAAACGGAAGCTGCGGACACCTGTGACGCCGTTTTCTGTGTGTATAAATATGAGGACGATGTTTTCAGATGTACTGCGAGAGTTTATGACGTATCAATAAACGGAAACGAGCTTTCGGCAGTCTATGATAATTTGGGCGCGTTTATGCTTAATGACAACGGAAAATATCCGTGTGCGCTTGAGATAAACGGCGGTAAGAACACTGTGCTTATAGCGAAGGACGACGGAAAGAACGCGTATGCAGCAGATTTTAAGCGTTATGTAGTTTCGCTCGATAACAGCGGAAGAATGACGGGCATTTCGGCGGCGGATACGGACGCGCTTGCGGCGAAGGACGATTCCTCAATAAAGAGCGGAGACCGTATATACGCAGTGATTGATGAGTACACTGAGGATAATTACACAACTTACACAACTCCTGATATATTTCCGTCGCATGATATGGAATTTGGTATTGAACAGCTCAGCGGCAAATATTACGGACGCTTTGAGCTTATAAACCATTACGGATATATCCAGTATTACTCTCCGGCAGCAGAGATTGACTGCGGCGCGGAAGAAAACGGCAGCGCGCAGGAAAGCGCGGTATTATCGAAAAAAACAAATAGTATAACAGTAGCGGGCAAAGGACTGAGTGTGCCGTGCTCCGTGTCAGACCTTGAAGCGGCGGGCTTTGCGGTTACAGGCAATATATATACGCTGGGTTCCGGCGAGGAATGTCTTATGACTATGAAGAGCGAAAACACCTTTATAGATGTAACGATACACAATTTCAGCACATCGTCTGTCACCGCCGATAAGGGAACCGTTACGGGGATTTCCTCTGCGGACTGCTGCTATTGCGGTATGACAACGGGTATGTATCTCGATCCCGTAAACGCTGACGGAGTATATGAAACGGCGCAGAGTGTTAAGTATATCTATAAGCTCAATGACAGCTCCGTGATACCGGATTTTGAAACCGGCGCGCTTGCAATGAACGGTCTGTATAACATTATGCCGCATGATTACGCTGCGCTTGAAACGGATAAACGCAGCGGTGTGATACTAAAAATAACGGTGAACAGCGAGGAAGGCTGCGCAATGAGCGCTGCCGGAATTTCTGACTGTTCATATGAATATACCGCTCCGTTATCGGCAGTGCATGATCCATATTCGTTTGTTATGAGCATCGACAGCAGTTTATATGCTTTGCCCGTTCCGGCAGAAGCGCTTATATCGGACGGTTGGGAGATTGCAGAAAGCAATCTGACAGTTCCGTCACTTGGCTCGGCGGAAACAGTGTTTACAAGAAACGGCAGACAGTTTGCCTCAGAGCTTGTAAATTACGGAGCGGAGCCGGCATATGCAAAGGACTGCATAGTGTGCGGCATCTATCTTGATTTTACCGAGAGCCGGACAGCTGATGTAGTTCTGTCAGGAGATATCGATCTCTCCGAAGCGGCTGAGAGTATAATGGCGGGAAGATACAGGGACGTGTACAACAAGGCAAACCTGTTTATGAACTATAACGGAAGAATGCTTTATGCTTCGGTCAACGATATGGATTATGACTGTCAGATCGAGATTACCTCCGGGAGCGCATATCTTTATAAAAGATATGATGGGCTGCGGAGCATGAGCGGGTTTGACAGACTTGCTAAATATTTTGTGTATTGACGGGAAGGAGAAAAAGCGTGAAAAAATTAATGTCATTATTAACAAGCGCGGCAATCGTTCTGTCATGCTTTACAGGTGTTTGTACGTCTGCTGCGGATATGGAAAGCCGGATACTGAAGCTTATAAGCGACAACCCTGTTAATGTGTCTGTAGGCTCTGACAGCTTAGGGTTAATGTCAGAGGAGGATGCGAAGCTTAATGAAATCAGACGTGTAAGTGATTTGTATGTTGTATCAACGGAGATAGTTTCATTGTCTGCCCAGATGACAATAGACGACTATATGGAAATTGAGGATGAGGTAAATCAATATATTATGGAGGTTGCCTCTGCGGATGAAAAGCTGGACACAAGCGGTATGAGCAATACAGACGAATACAAGGAGCTTGTCTCAAACCGTACAATACTGAATGAAACAATTGATATGCAGCCGCCTCAGATCATAAAGGTGGATAATATTTACCCGGACAAGGATTTCTGGGTAAGAGTTCATGTCATGTATAAAAGCGATAGCAACAGGGAGTTTTCCTTGAGAATGACCAATTATACAACGGGAGAGGTTGTAGCAACCAAAACAGGCACAATATACAGTGGCTCATATAACAGTGATGTAAAGCTCAACGCCGCAGGCTGCTCACGGGGTGACGAAATTTCTATAACTGTTATTTACAAGGGTGTTACATACAGTGTATTTGAAGAATGCACCTTTACGGGCTATGTTCTTGAGGGTACTGCAACAGCGGCGCCTACGGCAGAGCCAAAAGCAACGGCAAAGCCGGAAACAACCTCTGCTCCGAAGCCGACGGAGAATACTGATGTTAAGTCGGTTAATGCTTATGAGAGCACAAAAGCTGCGTCCGGCACCTCCGTCTGGTCCAACGCGGAGGTAACGGCGGCGATTGAAATGGGGCTTGTTCCGCAAAAGCTTCAGGGAGGCTATACCGAATATATTTCAAGGGAGGGCTTCTGCGATCTTGCCGCAAGGGCGATTGAGAAATATTCGGGAATTTCAATAACGGAATATGCGTCAATATACGGAACAAATGAGGCATCCTTTATTGATACATCCGAGGAAGTCATAAACGCGTGCGCGGTACTCGGTATCGTGAACGGGTTTGAGGACGGGACCTTCCGCCCTGATTATGTGATAACAAGAGAGCAGGCGGCGGCAATGCTTGCCCGCTGCTCAAGAAAGCTTGGACTTTCCGATAAGCCGGGAATATTTATCTTTAATGATAATGAAAGCATAAGCGGCTGGGCGAGAGGTCATGTGAGGTATGTAAGAGCGAATGAAATCATGAACGGCGATGACAACAACAATTTTATGCCGCATATGAGTTATACTGTCGAACAGGCAATTATTACATTTTACAGAATGTACAATAAGCTGTGAATAGGCTGCGGGCAGAAATGCCCGCAATTTTTTTGAAAAAACACTTCACAAATCGGGATATTTAGTGTATAATAAATATAATTCTATAAAAATTATGTGTTATGGGGGGTCAGCTATGCAATGCGGTAAGTGTGGGGCGGAGCTTGATGACGGCGCTGTATTCTGCTACAAGTGCGGCGAATTTGTCATGCGCGGCGCAGACCCGGAGGAAGAAAGCCTTGCTGTGTCGGAGGGAGACGGCAGACGGAAGCGAAACCGTTCGGAGTTCTGGCTGTTTTTTGGAATAGCGGCGCGTATTGTTATAGTGCTTGCCGGGATTATAGCCGTTATAGCGGGCTACCGCATTGCCTCAAAGCCTTCTGAGCGTGACGGAATGTACAGACCGGACGCGGGTGCGTGGAAGGTTATGCAGCTGCATGAGATGCTGCTCCCTTAGCTATATAATATAAATATAAAACACAACACAGGCGGCGGCAAAGGCTAAAAGCAGAATTATGACGGGAAGAACCCGTTTCAGTGTATTATGAGCGGCAGATGAAACGGCAGGCGCGGCGGCAGCGGACGCCGAGGGTCCGGGATTGCTGCCCATATGCAGCTCCTTTAAATAAAAGCCGTCGCTGTCTCTGGCGACTACCGCGGTGCTCTGCTCTGTAACAAGCGGAGTATTCGGGTCTGTAAAGGTGTCGGTAAATACGATATATAAGGCGGAATCGGAAATTTTTGATATGCTGTTGATTTCTTTTACATCGGTTGCAAAATAGCCGCTGTAGCCTCCCGTATAGTAATAATAGCCGCCGCTGTAGCAATAGCCAAGCTCGGTGAGCTGCCCTACGCCGGGATGCTCAGGCTTTATGCGGAACGCTTTATACATCGCGTCGTCGGCAAAGGCGCTGTTAAGAAGCTTTTTATCCGATGTTCCGCCGGACCGCGGCTCAATATCGGAAAGCACCGTAAAATTTTTATAGGTGTAAAGCATACGCAGCATAAGCTCGTTTTCATTATAGGAGTTGCTGTCATATTCGGTAATATCGGCGCACGCCTTTAAAAGCAGAAGAAGCTGTTCCTTTTCCTTATCGGAAATATCCGCCGCGGATGCGGATAAGGGAAAAATGTTCAGCAGTAATATAAAAAGAAAAACGGATATACGTTTCATAAAAATCACCCCGCGTTTATTTTGCCCCATGTATGACGAAAAAAGGCGGATTTTGCAGAATTAACGCGTGGCAATGTATACCTGTGTCTGAAAAAGCGTATGCTTAATATATACAAAGGAAAGGTGAAGAAAATGATCACAAAAACAGCGCCGGATTCAATGCACAAGGACATTGAGGCAATTATGTTCACAAAGCAGGAGATCAGTCAGATTACAAATGAAATCGCGGCTAAGGTAAACAAGGATTTTGAAGGTGAGGAAATTATTGCCGTTGTTATTCTAAAGGGCAGTATAATGTTTGCCGCCGATCTCATAAGATGCCTTACTATGAACGTCAAGCTTGATTTTATGCAGGCATCAAGCTACGGAAGCGGCACGTCCTCCTCGGGAGTTATAAACATAAAGAAGGACCTGGACAGCGATATAGAAGGGAAAAATGTGCTTATAATAGAGGATATTATCGACAGCGGGAGAACGCTTTCCCTTTTGAAAACAGAACTTCAGAGCCGCGGCGCAAAGACCGTAAAAATTGCGGCGCTGCTTTCAAAGCCGGAGCGCAGGGTTGTCGAGGTGGAGGCGGAATATATAGGCGCGGAGATCCCAGATGAATTTGTTGTGGGCTACGGTCTTGATTTTGATGAAAAGTACCGCCAGATGGACTATATCGGAATCCTTAAGCCGGAGGCGTATATGTAATGGCCGGCTTTGGCGATATAGTAAGCAGTATTCTGACGCTGGGAATCGCGATGCTTATCGGCTTTATTGCCGTGAAAAGCGGATACATAAAAACGGACGCGCGCGATGCGGTTTCCAAAATTCTTGTGCGGATAACTCTGCCCATTCTTGTCGTAACGACAATGACAAGGCTTGAAATGGACAGGGAGAAGCTTATAAACTGCGTGACGGTTCTTATCACCGCGTGGATTTGTATAGCGGTTATGTTCCTTCTGGGAATACTGGTATCGAAGCTGTTTCGGATGAAGGGCGAAAGAGCGGCGCTTCACGCCTGCATGTCCTGCTTTGGAAACATTGTCTTTATCGCGTATCCTCTGATACGCGCAATATACGGTGACGAGGGCATTCTGTACGCTGCGCTGTTTGCATTTGCAAACGACTGTTATCTCTGGACGGTCGGAGTGTATAAGCTTTCGGCCGTTAATAAGAGCGGCACAGGCATGAAGGAAAATCTTAAAAAGCTTATAAATCCGGGAACTATAGCGGTTCTTGTTTCCTTTGCAATGATGGCGTGCCATCTGAGGTTCGGAGGGATACTTAAAACGTCCCTTGAGGGCATTGCGGGAATAA
>JBJEIV010000413.1:0-6347 GCA_051877395.1 Candidatus Ornithomonoglobus sp. | reverse complement strand
ACATCATTTTGTAGTACGGCAGAGAATATCCTATCTGTGAGGTTATGACCGTTGAAGCCGTAAAGTCCTCGCTGTCCGATGCCTCTATTTTAAAGTCTACGGGTACGCCTATGTTGTTTCTCTGCGGGAACAGCTTTACACAGGATATTTCACGGCTTTCGCCCAGATCTATAACAATATACGCCTCCGTATTCTGATTTGTACCGTAAGATGCATAGCCGTAATGATCGGCGTGTATGTCACCGTCATTTATATATCCTGTTCCGGTTGATGTGCCGGATACCGTCAGCGGCTTTCCGTTCGAAATGACTCTTCCCAGATCTGTAAACTCATAGTCAATCGATACCACGCTGCTGAACTCTGATTCTGCTGAAGCGGTTACCGCCCGCACTCTGTAATAATACCTGCCGTCAGCTTGCGGAAGCTCATTGTCTATATAGTGCAGCGATTCTTTATCCCAGAAGCCTGAAGATGTTCCTATAGTTTCCCAGGCTGCGTTGTCAGCGCTTCTCTGTATCTCAAAATACACATTTCCCAGATCCTCTGTGCCGTCCCATATCCAGCTTAATTCCAGTGTATCTCCGACCTGCTCAACGCTAACACTGTCAGGCGCGCCAATATTATTCACCGTAATATGCGCCGTTACCGTTCCGTCATAGCCTTCGATCGTGCCGTTTACGGTAAATTCTCCCACGGCAGAATACAATGCCGCGTCAACTGCCTCCCAGTTCACCAAAGCATCTCTCTTTGAACCGTCGCTGTACTCCGCTTTCGTTGTAACAGGCAGAATAAGCTGTCCCGCATAGGTTTCGGCTGTCACATTTTCCGCGGCTGTTATGCGTGCCTTATCAGTTACCATAAGCGTAAGCTGCGCCTTAACGTCAGCGCCGTCTATCGCGCCTTCCACAATAAAGCTGCCGCACACGTCTGTCGTGACCGCATCCCATATCACGCTTCTCTTTTCCGCTGTATTGTCGGAGAGATATACCGTTACCGCGGAGGGCAGCTCCGCCTTTGCGCCCTTTGCGGCATAAACCTCTGCCGGCTCCGCGCCCGTTACCGTACCCGAGCCCGCCGATTTTACAAGCTTTACATATGACAGATCGCATATTTCATTCGCGCCTCTGAAGGTCATATACAGCTTGTGAGTACCGTCTTTTCTTACGCACTGCGCCGCTTCGGTGTGGAAGGTCTCTGCCTTTGACTCTTTTGTTCCGACTACATACAGTGTAGAGATAACATCGCCTGTCGGACTGTCAATACGGAAATCAATCGCCTTTTTGTCAGAACCCCAGTTTGCTCTCAAGCCGACCTGAATATCACTCACAGCCGTCATATCCGCCTCGCCTAAATAAACATAATCACCCGGGTCAAGACTCTGCAAATACCACGAATTCAGAGTAACACCGTTTAAGCCTCCGAGCGCGCTCATGTTCTGCGCGGATATTTCCGTTCCGTCCGCGTTTAATTTATCGTAATGCACAGCGCTGCTGTTTACATCCGCGTCCGCTGTCATTATAAAGGTATAATCGCCGGAGCCTGCCTTAAATACTATATATCCGCCGTCCGTTTCCGTATACTGTATAGCCTCGGTGTCCGACGGCACGCCGTTTCTCCATAACACTTCATCGCCGTACGTGATTGTAACCTTATCCGCAGGCGCGCCGAGTGTCGGAACATATATACAGCCTGTTGTATTTGCGGGAACTGATATGTTCATTGTAACCGTTTTGTCGTTTCGCTCCCATTCGGACACTATTTTGCCGTGTACCGATTCATACGCGCCCTCCGCGCTTTTGAGATCGCCAACGACTGCCGGCTTGATCTGAAATTCCTCATAGCCCGGCTTTAACGGAGCTATGCCCGCAACGCTTCTGTTCAGCCACGACTCTCCCGGTCCTGTCAAAAATACATGATTCCACGAGGACATCGCGTCTACTGACATATGCCAGAACTCCCACGGTGTTGTCCGTCCGTTCGCAATCATATATCCGTATCCCGGATAGCTTTCGCTCACCATAAATCTGTATAAAAGATCATCTCTGCCGTATTTGGAAAGAGCGTGAAATATGTTGTAGGTGCCGGGAATACCTGTTGTTACATGGCAGTTTCTCTTTTCAAGATCGGATACCAGCGAATACAGCACAGCCTCCTCATTTTCCTCCGGAACAATGCCGAAATCAAGCGCCAGAGCGTTTGCCGACTGCGTGTTTGTGTCATAATATTCTCCGTCAACAAGCCACTTGTCATTGATTGCCTTCCTGATATTCTCCGCAAGCTTTTCATATTTTTCCTTATCCTCTGTTTTGCCGAGAATATCGGCAATCTGCGCCATAAGGTCAACACAATGATAATAATAGCCGGAGCCAAGATATGTCGGCGTCATATTATCCTTTCCTATAACAGATACCCAGTCCTGCCATGCGCCGTCTTTATTTATGAGATAATCCGTGGTATAGTCATCTGTCAGATCGGTTATGAGCTTTGACATACGGGTATAGCTGTTCTCAAGCACAGTCTTATCGCCGTATGCCTGATATACGTCCCAGGGGATCTGTATATTCGCCGAAAACCACGGCACATCAAAATCAGTTGTTCCGTATTCTGAGGGATACGGGATGAAGTTGCGCCATATTTCGGGAGAGCGCTCCATTTCATCGTTCATATCGTTAAACCACTTCGCAAACATATTCGCCGTATCGTAGTTGTAGCTTACAGCGTCCGATATGAGCATCGCATCGCCCAGCCAGCCGAGGCGCTCCCTGTGAGGGCAGTCTATGGGCACACCGGTGCTAAGATTTGCCTTCTGCGACAGGAGATACATGGAGTGAATACTGTTGAGCATATCGCTTGACGAATTGAAGCTGCCCGTCTGCCCAAGCTCCGTTGTGACAAGCTCAGCCTTTACATTGTCTGTTGTGAGCGTCATATCGGGTGTCCTTACCTCTATATACTGAAAACCGCTTATCGCAAATCTCGGCGACCATGTTTCCTCGCCGTCACCCTTTAAGGTATAGCGGCAGGTCCAGTCGTGGCGCGTTGTGCGGTAGTTGACATAACCGCTGCTTGTCAGGACCTCGCCGAAGTGCATTTCTATCACATCACCCGCGTTGCCGCTTACCGTTATAACAGGTCTGCCGGCTATGTTTTTGCCTAAATCATATACAAACGTTCCGCCGCCCTTATCCGTGCAGCTTACGGGAGTTATTGTTTCATTCACTTTAATCGGCACAAGCTGAGCCGCCATTATTTTCTGCTCTCCGTCCCATACCGCCGCAGGCTCCCAGCCGCTGCCGTCAAAGTCCGGCTCGTCCCAGCCATTCTGCTCCTTTGTCGCGTCATACGCTTCGCCATAATACAGATCATCATCGGTTACGGGACTTTCTGCGCTGCATTCCCATGTGTCGTCTGTCACAAAGATGTCCCTGCTTCCGTCTGCATAATTAACTGCAAGCTGCATTATGAGGTATCTTTCATCCTTTGTCACAACCGGATCCCACAGAACCGTCCTGTCAATATCGCGCATACCCGTCGGCGCGCAGACACCTCCGAGACCGAGCATTGCTCCTACCGCGTTTTCGCCGTTTTTCAGATTATCCGTTACGTCAAAAACAGGATACATCAGGCGGCAGTCGGGATTTGTCTGAACAGGGTCAATGACATGATCACCTATAATTTCACCGTTTATATGCAGCTCAAAATATCCGGGCGAGGAAACATAAGCTCTTGCCGAAGTGATTTCTTTATCCTGCGGAAGTTCAATCGTTTTCCGCACCATCTTAGCGTTGTCTCCTCCGACAAGCTTAGCGGTGTTCCATTCGCCCTGATTTAAAAACGCTGTTTCAAACGAAGCCGTATCGCTCCATTCGCTTTCCCTGCCGTCCTTATCGTAGGTCTTTACCTTCCAGCAGTAATCCGACAGGCTTGACAGCTCCGCGCCGTCGTATACAACAGCGTACTGCTGTGATGACGAAACCTTTCCGCTGTCCCACATATCCGCTTCAGCCTCATTAAGCTTTTCCTCACTCGACGCGACTAAAATTCTGTATGCCGTCTGCGAATATCCGTTCTCGCCGCTCTCCGCCTTCCAGCTGAATTTAGGATTTGCGCTGTCGATACCGATTGGGTTTTCCAGATTTTCTGTGCATAAGCTGACAGGAGCCGATACTTTTTCATCCTCAGATTCCTGCTCATAAACCACATCACTTGTGTATTTTTCGTCCCATACGGTATTGACACACTCGGAAATTTTAACTCTGCTGCAATATTTCAGCTCACAGTACGATTCCGCGTCAAAGGCAGCGCCGCGTATGACCAGATCGGTCACATACAGGTCTGAAAGCCCGTTGATTCTATACCCGTAGTTAGATACTTTTCCGCCGACATTTTCAAAGGTGATATATCTTGTTTTGTGCGCGCTTTCGGACGGATTTGTGGACGCGCTCGAATAATTGTAATCGATATACACAGCGGCATTTGAATTTCTGCAATCGAAATCCCTTACCTGTATATTCTCCGTAATTCCGCCGCGCGCTTTGGTGGTTTTCAGCCAGAAGCCGTAATATCTCAGATTTTCCGTTCTGATATTCTGGAACAGTATATCGTGATCGCCTCCCGAATTCTCGCTGCCGCTTCCGAACGCTCCGACGCAGTACTGAGCAAAGCAGTCCGTGACTCTGACATACGCGTTAGGCTTGTCCAGATCGCTGCCCTCCTTGTTTCGTCCGGATTTCAGAATCACAACATCATCGCCTGTTTTGAAATATGAGCCGAAAACATTTACATTTGTGCAGCTGTCTATGTCGATGCCGTCTCCGTTATAGATATGTCCCATATTATTCACTCCCGATGTTCCGTGACCCACGTTTCCGTCACCCTGAGATATTACCGAAACATTGTCAAAGGTCACATTATCGCTGTAAATTGTGTGTATTGTCCATGACGGAGAATATGAAACAAGAACGTCCTTTATATACACATTCTGCGCGTTCTGCACTGAGATCGTTCTTCCCCTGAGCGTCGGGTCCTTTACGGGGAACGGGTATTTCTCTCCCACCACCGCAGAGTTCGGGCCCTCGTTATACCCCAGCGCAAAGCCATTGCCGTTTATTTCGCCGCTGCCGCAGATCGTTATATTATGCGCGTTGTAAACGCCGCCCTCGTCATATGTGCCTATATTTATAAGGCTTGCATGAGGGCAGTGATTTTCGGGCAGAGCATCGGTTGTGTTATCCCATTCGTCCGCTGACTGCTCAAGCTTTCTCCAGCCCTCCCAGCGCGTTATGCGGCGCGGATAATCCTTCGGGTCTATGCTTCCCAGTAATACACCGTCAACCTTTAAGGTCATGTTGTTCTTCAGGAACAGCGCTCCTGAATAATATACATGACCGCCGCCGGGAAGCCATACGGTTCCGCCCTCAGGGCAGTCATCGATCGCCCTCTGGATAGCATAGGTATCTGTTACCAAGCCGTCACCCTTTGCCTTATATGGTGCCTCAAGCACATTAATCACCCGCGGGGTCTCCTTTGTGCGCACCATCACGCTTTCTCTCCCGAGTATCTCGTCCTCTGAGCCAACCGCGCGTATCTCAAATTCATATTCGCTTGACGGTTCAAGACCTTGAGCCGTATATCCCAATTTGGTCGTCGATGATATATACGCCCCGTTGCAGTATATCCGATACTCCTTCAGCTCACTTGCATCAAGCAGCGAGGCGCGGTTCCACAGGATATTTACAGAATTGTCTGTAACCGTTGCCTCGGGAATGCGAGTATTCCTAAGATATGCCGAACTGTCTTTTACGGTAAGCAGGCACTTTCCGTACACCGCCGATTCAAGCGCCGAATTCAGAACGGCGTTATCATCGCCTATGGTTTTCGTTGAAGCCTTCAGCTCTTCAAGCGATTTTTGCTCCTCCTCCGTAAGGGAATCCGCCGCTACGGCATATACAACAGCTGTTCCGGCCTTGTAGCCCATAACATTTCCTTCACGGTCAACCGTTGCCGTGCTTTCATCGGTGCATATCCATACAAGGCGCTTGTCCGATGCGTCCGAAGTGACTTCCGGTGTAAACCTGTAAACCTCGTCAATATCTATTTCCCTGCCGCTTTCTATGGCAACCTCGCCGACCTTAACAATTTCATCGGTTACGGTTATGATACAAGTATCACGCTTCCCGCCGCTTTCTGCCGTTATTTCCGCCGTACCGGCTCCGACAGCCGTCAGCGCCGCCTGCCTCAGACCGTAAACCGTGTCCTCTGTTTCCTTAACAGCGACTACCCCGGGATCGCTGCTCTGCCACTGCACAGCCGCGTCAATTATATCAGCCGGACTGACCGCTGCCGTG
>JBJEIV010000412.1:0-31558 GCA_051877395.1 Candidatus Ornithomonoglobus sp. | reverse complement strand
CACTATAAGTATTGTCGAGGTTGCCACTGTGGGGCTTAATCTGCTCATTGAGTTCATTACCGTAAGCGTTATCACAAGTCCGAGAACTCCGCCGAAAAGATACAGCTTGTTTACCTCGCCGATCGCTCTTAAATTTCCGGTTCCCATGATCCACATTACAATTAAGGATAAAATAAACGCCGTTCCCTGAACATACATATTTGACTCGTACATTCCTATCTTTTCGCCGAGCCTTGTGTTCATCACGCCCTGCACGCTCATTGCCGCGCCCGATATGATCGCAAAAATAAATCCCATTTATAATTCACCTCTGCTTTAGCATACCGTAATTTTTTTATTTTATTCATAGCGCGTAAGCTATACGCTTTTCAGTTCAAACCAGAATATGCTGCCCCGTCCCGTTTCACTCTCAACTCCAAAATCAGCTTTATGCGCCAAAAGAATTTCTTTTGAAATAGCGAGTCCCAGTCCCGAACCCTTTTCATTTCGCTTTTGCTGCTTTAGCGTGAAATATCTGTCCCATATGTAGGGAAGCTCCTCTTTTGAAATTCCCTTTCCGAAATCATGTACTTCAATTCTGACATGATTGTTTATATGCTTCAGTACAACTTCAATTTTTTTATTTGCTCCCGAATGTGTTATTGCGTTGTCTATCAGGTTATACAGAACTCTTTCCAGCTGTTCTTTATTTCCGTAAACTGTTTGCTCAGGTTCTATCGCTGACTGAATAATGCATCCGTTATTTTTGCACAGCCGTGAAAAATTTGATATTACCTTTTGTGTCAAAGCGCTTATTTCAGTATTTTCACATTTAATAATCCCTTTTCCTGAACGCAGCGCGGAATATTCGAGAATGTCATTTACAAGTCCTGTCAGCCTGTCGGCCTCTCTGATTATAACTCCTAAATCTTCTTCACGCTCTTTTTCATCCTCCCATGAAAAATCCCTTACTGCCTCCGCGTAACCTTTTATCATGGTGAGCGGAGTGCGCAGGTCGTGTGATATGTTGGCGAGAAATTCGCGCCTGAATTCATCTGTTTTTTTCAATTCTTCAGCCGCATGGCTTAAAGTATCGGCAAGCTCGTCAAGCTCCGAACAAAAGCCCTTTTGAAATTCACAGCCGAAATTTCCGTCCGCCAGTCCTTTTGCCTGCGCCGATATGGAAGCTATGGGCGCGCTGAAACGGCGTGACGCAAAATATGCGATTATAATACCTATTACAAGAGAAATAATTGTTGTCCATATAAGCTGCATACGCAAAATACCTACAGTTCCTCCCACCGCCTCCAATGCAGATGAAATATACAAAACAGTTTCCCCGCTGCCCACATTATTAGAAACTGACCAGCCTTCAGGCAGTAATGCTCCGTAAATATAAGAGGAACCGTTTTCTGTTTTATAGCTTACAGTGCCGCTTTTGCTCTCAGACAGCTTTTTAAGAAATGAATCATAACCGTAGGGCAGATTACGCAGCGCTCCTATCTGCCAGTTCATAAGCTCGCCATCGTTATAATAGGGATTATTTTTAAGGTTGTCAGAGCTATGATGAAATGTATTTTTATTGTAAAGAGCAGAATGCTCGTCTGTACTGTATATAGTGCTTCCGGCTGTGTCTGTCAGGAAAATAAGCAAGGAGTTATTATATGCCAAAGCGTCAATAAAGCTATATATATCGCTGCTGTCGGATTCGGATAAAATATTCTCCGCAGCTTTTTTTACATTTGTGATCACCATAGAATTATAGAAGCTCTGCAGAAAAACTGTTTGCAGCAGCCAGAGTATGCAAAAAATAATTACTGTAAAAAAAGCAAAATAAAGCCACAGCTTTACACCAAAGGATTTAAGCTTCAAATTTATATCCCACCCCTCGTATAGTCTTGAGATAGCCGCGAAGTGTTCCGAGTTTATTTCTGAGCAGCTTCACCTGCCAGTCAACCGTTCTGTCATCGCCGAAATAATTATATCCCCATACGGCATCAAGAATTTGTTCTCTTGTCAAAGCTATTCCGTTATTCTTTGCGAAATAAACAAGAAGATCGTATTCTTTAGCTGTAAGATCCGTTTTTTTACCGTTTACATAAACGTTTCTTCCCAATGTATCAATTTGCAAACCGTCAAAGCTTATCCGATTTTCAATCTTCGGTTCGGATTTGACCTTGCAGCGTTTTATAATCGCATTTATACGCGCCATCAGCTCTTTCGGAGAAAAAGGCTTTACCATATAATCGTCAACTCCAACCTCAAAGCCGAACAGCTTATCAAACTCGGTTCCCTTTGCCGACAGCATAATAATCGGAACATCTTTTGATTTTTTAATTCTCTTGCACGCTGTATAACCGTCCGTTTCCTCCATCATAATATCCATTATTATTATATCAAAGTCATTTTCCGCGCAAAGAGAAACAGCCTCCAAGCCGTCGGCGGCCTCTGTAACATTATACCCCTCACGTTCGGCATATTTGCGAACTAACCGGCGTATATCAGCCTCATCGTCAACCATCAATATTTTTTTCATTGCAGCTCACTCCATTTGCGATTTTGTTTTTGTTAGCCGGTATTATAACATACTTTTATTAAATTTACCTTAATTATTATTAAAAATTTTATTTCAATTATAAATCCCCCGTCTGTCAGACAGGGGATTCCATTCTTATGGTATCATTTTAATAACGGTTAACTGATTATTTGACAAATCTTGAGTGAATTTCATCATGCTTTATGCCGGCTTCCGCTTTGATTGCATCGGCTTCATCCTGAGTAATTGCTCCGTCCTCAAGCTGTTCCTCAACATTTTTGCCGTCGTACTCGCTTGAAGTATGCTTCTGCTTTCCTCTTGAGTAACCGTAGGACGCGGTATCATCTGCATCATCTGCATCATCTGCATCATCTGCATCATCTGCGTCTTTTAAATAAGGGTTTTCATCTCTGCCGATTCCCTGCTCTGCAAAATAGGCCTCTCTTTCTTCATCAGTTTCAAAATCTGATACCTTTTCGAATTTTGAATGTCTTTCACTGCATTTTTGCTGTCCTGTAGTGTAGCTGTAGGCTGCGGTATCGGTTTCAGCTTCTGCACCGAATGCGATAGTCGAGCCTCCTGTTACAACAGCCGCCGTGAGGACTGCCGCAGTAAAAATGATTTTTGTTTTTTTCATAATATTCAACTCCTTTCTGTTATGTCTGAATTATATACCGTAATTTTGGAATTATTATGAGAGAAATCAGGAATTTGTGTGGAATTAAAATTGAATTTCTGACATATATTCTACTGAGGTGGTGTGATGAAATATGATTACGAATACATATCGGGAAAAATGACTGAATTTAAAACCACATTCATAATAGGAAAAACGATAATGAACCGCTTGCTTTACTGTATATCAATAGGAACAGGGGAGAGGCGCGCGGTTTTTGCCGCGGCTTTTCACGGGCTTGAATATCTTACGGCTCCGGCGCTTATCAGCTTTGCCGAATATTTTTCGGAGCTTACACAATACCATGATAAAATCAAGGTTTACATAATACCTATGATCAATCCCGATGGCGTCGATATTGCCGTAAACGGAATAGATCCTAAAAGCGTAGTTCACCGCCACCTTATAAAGGAAATAGGAATAACGGAATTTTCAAGGGTATGGCAGGCGAACGCGATGGGTGTCGATATAAACCATAACTTTAACGCATCATGGAAAAGTATTCTTAGCTCTCCCGCTCCGACAAAATACGGAGGCAGATATCCCGAATCGGAGCTTGAAACAAGAGCCTTAACAAAATTCCTTAACAAGACTCAGCCGGAGCTGTTTATCGCGTTTCACAGTCAGGGAAAGGAGATATATTATGATTTTAACGGTATGGAAAATAAAAGGTCAGAAGCCACAGCCGAAGCCATTGCAGATAAATGCGGATATTTTGCCGCAGTCCCGACAGGAACAGCAGCCTTCGGAGGAGCAAAAGACTGGTACATTCAAGAATATCATAAACAGGCTTTTACAGTAGAGCTGGGTAAGGGAACAAATCCTCTCCCTTTATCTCAGCTTGATGAAATGTCGGAGGATACGATCAAAATATGTATGACAGCGATTGATGAGGTATTCAAATAAGGGATTGGCGGATCACGCCAGTCCCTTTCCCGTAAATAAAATCATATATCCCGTTGCCGCAACGCCAAGAGCAAGAACAAAAACGCTTACACCGCCTGCAATGCCCGTTTCCTTTACGCAGTATATACCGAAGGCTATTGTTCTTATCAGAATAAACAGTATCAGTATTCCGTAAATTACATTTAATATCATTTGTCTTTTCACCTCAATAATAATAGGTCATGCCCGTTCTTTTTAAATCCATATCGGTGTACACCTTAAAGCTCCATTCGGAGGGGATAAAGCCTTCACAATATTTTTCATATGCCGCATTTGTTATAAATTTATTCTTTATTTTTCTTTTAATGCCGAGTGAATCCGCGTTTGCATTCTGATATAATTCATTTATAAGCTTTTCTGCGGCGCTGCTTACCATAGCCGATGACATTTTATCCGTTTCGGTTATTGTGCTGTCCTTCCTGTGATCCGTTGACGCGGACAGAAGCTCCCCGTAAAGCCTTATATATATATCCGCCTTCTTGTTCTCTATATCTATTTTATATTCCGGCGCCGTTGTCTGCTCCAGTCTTATGGTTATAGGCCTTTGGGAATCGCTTTCGGAATAAAAGGTTATATTGTTATCCTTAAATTTATCCGTTAATATATTATAAAGCTCTGTTTCGGTGCTGCCCAGCTTTGTTATATATTTATCCCCCTTAAATACTGCCATTCCCAGCGACTGACTTTTATTTTTTATCTTTTCACCCGCCTGTCCCGCCATATAGCTTTCCGTTTTATTTTCAAAGCCCTGCTCATTGATACGCGCGTCCTTTATGCTTTTATTTTCACTGCTTTCCTCCTCGCTGCCGCTTTTTCCGCCGCCGCTTTCTCCGCTCCCCGAGTCTTTGCTCTCTGTCTGAGCAACTCCGGCAAGGGGAAGAACGCAGTCAATATCACCCGATTTACAGGAGGTATACAAATCAAACGCTGTATTCTGCGGTACGGCGGAGCCGCTTCTGTTTTCATATATCAGCTGATAATACTTGATAGGGTTTAGCTCTATGGCGGGTTTCACCTCCTCGATATACTTTCCCGAATTTTCAGCGACCGCCACATACACGTCAGGTCTTATATCGTTGTTTCTTGAAATCACGTCATTAATCTCATCAAGTCCTTCCCTTGCAAGTTCCTCAGAAACCACAAGCACCTTTGCATGAGAGAGAGACATGGTTTTTGAAACTATCGTATTAGCGTTTTTCACCGCCGAATACAGAGTCGGAGCCTCAACCGCTATATTCTCTACTATCTGTCCGCCTGTTCCGCCCTCCTCGGACGCGCCGCCGCTGATTTTAGTAGGATTTGCAAACTGTATTGTATAAATAAAGCCTTTATCGGACTTATCTATTCCCACCGCTGTCACATACGCTCTGTTGTCCGGCTCCTCTCCGACACAGGAGGTGAGAAGCAGCAACAAAGGAATTACTGAAATCATTGCAGATATTTTTCTCATTTTTGTTCTCCCGATGTTTCACGTGAAACATTTTATTTATTTTTAATCCTTCTTATACGTCCTGTTATTCCTATAATAATCGGTATTGCCAAGGCGGGAATATAAATCCACTTATTTATAATATATTCCCAGATAACCACACTGTTTAAGCTGTCCGGTATAAGAATCGCTCCTGTGAGTACTGTGATAACAGGAAGAATAAGCGGCTTGCTGAATTTCAGTCCGAAGCCTTCCTTCCATACCTCAGATAAAACCGCAAGATATAGAGAGCCGTACAGCAGAATGGAAATTGACCATATGAACTGAAATACCGCTTCAAATCTCGAAAAGAAATCACTGAGATTTATCAGTCTTTCAAGCTGATAAACGGGCGCGAGGAAATTTACCGATACCGGATATACATATGACAGGCTGTATGCCGCCACAATAAGAAACGCAAGTCCGCCGCCGATCCAGACGGCTTTGTTTCCCGTTGACTTATAATCCTCAATATTTTTCATATGCGGTATGAGAATATTGAGCATCAGCAAATCGGAAAAGATAGATAAGCTTGATATGCCCTTTACAAAAATATTATACGCGCCGTTTCCGAGTATGGGAAAAATATTTTCAATTTTGAAAGAGGGAATAAGGAGCAGAATGAATATCATAAATACAATTCCCGCAAGCGGTATGAATATCATATGCGCCCTTCCTATAGCCTCAATTCCACAATAGGCGCCTATAACCAGCGCCGCGACAAACGAAAGTCCTATTATCTCCAGATAGGTATTCTGAAGAAGCACAAGTCTTATCATTTCGGGGAATATTCTCAGAATACTGAAAAAATTAAGTCCCAGTACAACAAACACAACAATTCCCGTTATTATTCTGAGAGCCTTTCCGCCCGCCATGCCCGCAAGCTCGATCACATTGTAATCATATTTATAAACAAATCTTGTAATAAGAAATATCAGCACGGCTATAAGAGTGCAGTAAATTACATTTATCCATGCCGCGTTGCCGCAGAGAACAAAAAGCGACCTCGGATAAGTTATAAGCATTTTTACGGTTATAGCGTTTACAGTTATTGCCGCCAGTTGTTTTTTTGAAAGCATTTTATTCATCCTTATTCTTTAATGACCATCTCTGGCTGATTCTCGGCTCGGAGCTGCTGTTTTTTGTTTTCAGAAATCCGGGTCTTTTCTCCTTACTCATGATCTTATTTGTCATCACCGCGGACACCATTGATTTATTTTTTAATTTCAATGACGGAGATAGGAAGGGTACTCCAAAGCTTGTTATTTTACCGAGGTATAAGCCGTATAAGACAATTCCTATGGCTATTCCGAAAAAGCCCAAGGTTGCCCCGAGGAAAATAAATGCCAGTCTTAATATACGGTAGGTCCAGCCGAGATTATAATCCGCGGTCGCAAAGGAGCCTATTCCCGTTATCGCGATTACAATAATCATTATCGGGCTTACAATTTTCGCGCTGACCGCCGCCTGTCCTAAAATAAGACCTCCGACTATGCCTAATGTGGAGCCGATAGGCGAGGGCATTCTGATTCCCGCCTCTCTTATCAGCTCAAAGGACACATCCATCAGCAGCAGCTCAACAAGACTGGGGAAGGGGACATTTTCCCTTGACGCGCTTATTGAATACAAAAGATAGGTCGGTATTATTTCCTGGTGGTAAAGAGTGATCGCAAGATACAGCGCCGGAAGAAGCAGCGACAAAAACATTCCGAATATTCTTATAAGTCTTGACATATTCGCAAATGGGACATTGAGATATTCATCCGATGCGGCGTGCGTCAGCTCAAAGGCATTTGACGGCATTATCAAGACTCTGGGCGAGCCGTTGAGAATGAGAACGCATCGTCCCTCTGTCAGCGCCCGCGCCGCTCTATCCGGTCTTTCGGTCGCAAGCGTCTGCGGAGTTATAAGCATTGTCTTATCCTCGACAAACATCTGAACCTGTTCTATACTCATTATATAATCAATTGAAATGCCGTTTATTCTTCTCTCAGCCTCATGCACCAGCTTTTTATTTGCTATATCGTCAATATATAAAAGAACTCCTCTTGTTTTTGAAACATTTCCGACCTTGACACCGAGCGCGATAAGCTTTTCCGTTTTGAGAATCTTCCTTATTAAAGAGGTGTTTGTTCTTATCATTTCGGCGAAAGCTTCCTGCGGGCCGTATATGCTCTGCTCGTTTTCCGGCTTGCTTATATCACGGTGCTCCCAGCCCTTTACATCAAAAACAAACGCTGTGTCAACCTTATCTACAAACAGCGCGCATGAGCCGAAATTTACCTCATCCGCAATTTCATCAAAGTCCTGCATTGTCTCCGCCTGCGAATGTGTTGTGAATTTCTCATATAAGGCGTCGTTGAATTTGCCGTCCGCAGTGTAGGGCAGCTCCAGAAGTGATTTTATAATATTGTTGTTTATATAATCACTGTCTGACATTCCGTCATAGAATATAACAAACGCCTCGATATTATTTTTCAATTTCAGTTCTCTTATTACAACGTCATTGTTCAGCGGGAAATTAAAACGTTTCTTAATATACGCTCTGTTTACTTCTATATTATCCGATACATAAGCGTTTTCATGCTTTTTATCGTTTCTTATATCAAACTCCGGCTTTTCCGGCTCTGAGAGTATAAATTTTTCAGGCTCGTTCTTCGGAGTATATCTGAATAATTCCCTTAATATATTCAACTGATCCACCCTCCCGAATATTTATAAAATTATTATGTATCGGCAATTAAAAATTATTCATATATACCCTGTTTTGGTCATATAATTATAATATTATAAATTTTTTTTAAAATGTTTCACGTGAAACATTTACATTTGAGAAATTTGTGGTATAATAGTATAGTGAGTATGAAACAATTTCAAAATCAAAAGTTTTGAAATTGCAGATAAAAGATAAGAGATAAAAGTTAATAGAGGATAGAAATTGTAGATTTTTGCAAGCAAAAATCTTCTTAATCTATTATCTGTTATTTATTATCTATTATCTTAGATTGCGTATTTCGCAATCGTTCATAAATACTGAAGGGAGTACATAATTAAGAATGGGGAAAGTGATAGCGATCACAAATCAGAAGGGCGGAGTCGGAAAAACTACAACTTCTGTTAATCTTGCATCCTGTCTCGCATATGAGGGTAAGAAAACTCTTGTTATAGACTGTGACCCGCAGTGCAATACCACAAGCGGCTTAGGCTATGAAAAAGAGGATTATGAGCTTACTGTGTATGACTGTCTTATCGACCCGTCAAAAACCAAGGATGCTGTTATAAAAACAAAATACACCGATCTTTATCTTCTCCCGTCATCATCTGATCTATCCGCGGCTGAAATTGAGCTTGCGTTTGAGGACAAGCGCGAACAGTTTTTAAAACAGGCTCTTAAACCGATACGTGATGATTATGATTTTATTATTATAGACGCGCCCCCGGCGCTCGGAATGATAACCATAAATATTATGACGGCATGCGACAGTGTTCTCATACCTATACAATGTGAATACTATGCCCTTGAAGGCTTGTCGCAGCTTATAAGCACAATCAAGAAGATAAAGAAAACCTATAACAAAAAAATCGAAATAGAAGGTGTTCTCGGCACAATGTATGACGGACGGACAAACCTCTCAATCCAGGTAATCGACGAGGTAAAAAAATTTTTTCCGGACCTTGTGTATAAGTCGATCATACCGAGAAATATCAAGCTTTCAGAGGCTCCGAGCTTCGGTGAGCCTATAATAAAATATGACAGAACCTCAAAGGGAGCGGACGCGTACATGAGTCTTGCAAAAGAGGTAATTAAGAAAAATCAGTGAGGTGAATCATGGCTAAACCAAAAGGACGTCTCGGCAGAGGTCTGGACTCTTTATTTGCAGACAGCTCGCCGATTGAGGATGAGATTACCAAAGAAAATGATAAGGTAGAGACTCTCCGTATAACTCAGATAGAACCGAACAAGAAACAGCCGAGAAAGCAATTCGATAAGGAAAAAATAGAGGCTCTTACAGAATCAATCAAAGAGCATGGAGTTATACAGCCTATAATCGTAGTCCCAAACGGCGATATGTACAGCATTGTCGCCGGAGAAAGACGCTGGAGAGCGGCAAAAAAAGCGGGGCTGACGGAAATCCCCGTCGTAATAAGAGATTATACGGATATTGAAATCGCGCAGATCTCTCTTATAGAAAATTTACAGCGTGAAAATCTGAACCCGATTGAGGAGGCTCTGGGATACCGCACATTAATTGACGAATACAACATGACCCAGGAGGAAGTAAGCAGGACAATAGGCAAATCAAGAAGCGCCGTTGCAAATTCCATAAGACTTCTTTCCCTTGATGAAAACATACGGCAGAAGCTTATTTCAGGCGATATTTCAAGCGGACATGCCCGCGCGCTGTTATCAATAGAGGATTCGGAAATAAGGAATGCTGTGCTTGAAAGCATAATTTCAAAGGGACTTAATGTGCGCCAGGCAGAGGCTCTCGCCAAGCAGCTGCAGAAGGAAAAACCGGCAAAAAGAAAGCCGGTAATTGACGAACAGGTCGCGGAGGCATTAAATACCATTGAATCAAATCTTTCCTCCAGATTAGGCACAAGGGTAAAGCTGTTCCACGGTGAGAAGAAGGGAAAAATAGAAATCGAATATTTCGGTAATGACGATCTTGAAAGAATTCTTTCATTATTAGGTCAGGACTGAATAATAAAAAATACAGAAAGGAATATACATAATGAATGAACAGCTTTTAGCAATCATAATAATTGTGCTTATTGTATTTGTCATTACGTCAATTGTGATAGGTATTGTAAATGCCGCTAAGCTCAATAATCTTCTTGAATATTCAGAAGACGGCGATCTTGTTGAAAATCTCAATAAATATTATGAAAATGTCAGAGAGCTTCAGAAAAAATTAAAAATAAGCTCCGAGGGCAGCATGTCGGAAAGAATTTCAGCATGCGAAGCCAAAGTCAACATGACCCTTTCAAAAACAGGCATTGTAAACTTTAACGCTTATGATGATGTTCACGGCAACCAGAGCTTTTCTCTTGCAGTACTCAATCAATACAACGACGGCTTTGTTATAACATCACTTTACGGCAGCAGCTCATCAAATACCTATGTGCGTTCCGTAAAGGAAGGGAAGAGCACAACGAAGCTCCTTGATGAGGAAAATGAAGCCATAAGAAAAGCAATGTCAGGAAATATTGAATAACAGAGGCAAAACAAATGAGTAACAATAACAAGCAAAACCCAAACCAGAGCAAATCAATGTTTTTATACACAGCGCTTATATTCGCCGTGGCATTGATACTAATCATTTTAGCATTTTTCGGGCAGACAAATCTCTCGGCTCTCAGAAAATCAACAGAACAGCTGCCTGAGATTACAGAACAGGTGATTGAAACTACTGAAGCGGTGGAAGAAAAAACAGCATCTCCCGATAATGAGGCAATCGCTAAAATGACAAACACTATTTCAGCACTTAATACAGAAAACAGCCAGCTGAAGAATATAGTAACAACGTATGATAATCTGTTAGAGGCTAACAGTTATATATCAAAGGGTGATAAGGAAAACGCAGATGTAATTCTCAGTTCCATAGATGAAAGCGCTCTTACAGAAAATCAGAAAATATTATATGACCAGATCAAAAATCAAATAAACGAATGAAAGGACTATTAAAATGTTAGACATTAAGATTTTAAGAAATGAACCTGACAAAATCAGAGAGGCTTTAAAGAAAAGATGCAATGATCTTGATATAACTCCGGCTATTGAGCTTGACAAGAAGCGCCGCGAGTTACTTACGGATGTTGAAAATAAGAAGGCAAAGCAGAACGCGATCACAAAGCAGATCCCGGCAATGAAGAAGGCGGGAGAGGATACCGCTCCGATATTCAAGGAAATGAAGGAGCTTTCAAATGAAATCAAGGCTGACGATGAAAAGGTAAGAGAGATTGATGAAGAGCTCAGAAGCTTCATGCTCCGCATTCCGAACATTCCCAATGAAAGCTGTCCTGTAGGCAAGGATGATACAGAAAATCTTGAGCTCAGAAAGAACGGTACTCCGCGTGAATTTACATTTGAGCCCAAGGCTCACTGGGATATCGGTACAAATCTTGATATTCTTGATTTTGAGAGAGGTACAAAAATCGCCGGCACACGCTTTACCGTATACAAGGGGCTCGGCGCAAGACTTGAGAGAGCGGTTATCCAGTATTTCTTAAATACTCATACCTTAAGAGGCTATACCGAGATATTCCCGCCGTTCATGGTAAACCGCGCGTCAATGACAGGCACAGGTCAGCTTCCGAAGTTTGAAGAGGACGCCTTCAAGGTAACAAATAACGGCTTCTTCCTCATTCCTACAGCCGAGGTTCCCGTCACAAATCTTCACCGTGACGAAATCCTTGACGGCTCAAAGCTTCCTATCAGATATTGCGCATATTCGGCATGCTTCCGCGCAGAGGCAGGCAGCGCCGGACGTGATACAAGAGGTATCATAAGACAGCACCAGTTCAACAAGGTAGAAATGGTTCACTTCTCAAAGCCTGAGGACAGCTACAATGACCTTGAAAGACTTACAAACGACGCTGAGGTACTTCTCCAGGGACTCGGACTCCCGTACAGAGTTGTATGCCTCACAACAGGCGATCTCGGCTTCTCATCGGCAAAGACCTATGACCTTGAAGTATGGATGCCGTCATACAACAGATATGTTGAAATATCATCCTGTTCAAACTTTGAGGATTACCAGGCGCGCCGCGCTAATATCCGCTATAAGGATAACCCTAAGGATAAGGCGCAGTTTGTTCATACTCTTAACGGCTCAGGTCTTGCAGTCGGCAGAACAGTCGCGGCAATTCTTGAAAACTTCCAGAATGAGGACGGAACAGTAACAATTCCCGAGGCTCTTGTTCCGTATATGGGTACAGATATAATTAAATAATACGCGCCTTTTACTAAGTTTTCTATACTCAATGCGTATGGTTTGAAAAGCCCTGCCCTCTGTCTATATCATGAAAAGGTGGTAAATATATATTGGATAACATAATTATAGAATATTCCAAATCAGCAAAAAAGAGCATAAAAGCTTTAAATGAGCCATTCAAAAGCAATATAAGAGAAGCTATTGAAAATTTTCCTCAAGGAGATATAAAAAAGCTTCAAGGATATACTAATATGTATAGGATGCGGGTAGGGAATTACAGAATAATATATAAGACAACATTACACGGCATATTTATAGAGGATATTCTGCCCAGAGGTAACGCTTATAAAAAATTAAGGGAGGTATTTTAATGAGTAAAGAAAAACTGATGGACTTAATTAATTATGTTGATGAAAAAGAATATGATGTCTTATGGCAAATTATTTTAAAGTTTGTAAAAGAGGTCCCACCGTATGCCGACGAAATAAAAGCCATTAAACGCGGTGAAGCTGAGTATCAAAACGGTGAAATTTATTCACATGAGGATGTATGGGCATAATGAGTTAAATAAAAACAGCGGCTTACATTAAATGTTTGCCGCTGTTATTATATATTATTTCATAAGAAGGTTAATAAATTCGCTGTTATTATCAGTTCTCTCTAATAATTGTAATATCTTTACATATTGGTTCATATTATCCTTGCCAAGCTCCCGCCTTATCGCCCAGCCTGCCTTCTGTTCCTCGGCTGTAAGCAGATTCTCATCGCGTCTTGTACCGGATTTGAGTATATCTATCGCAGGGAAGATACGTCTTTCCTGAAGCGTTCTGTCAAGCTTCAGCTCCATATTGCCCGTACCCTTAAATTCCTCAAATATCATGTCGTCCATACGGCTGCCGGTTTCCACAAGCGCTGTGGCTATTATAGTAAAGCTGCCGCCGTCCTCTATTTTTCTTGCCGCGCCGAAAAACTTCTTAGGCTTATACAGCGCGTGAGGCTCAAGTCCTCCCGACAGGGTTCTTCCCGAAGGCTGCTCCGTAAGATTGTAGGCTCTTACAAGACGCGTAATAGAATCAAGCAGCACAACAACATCCTTTTTCTGCTCGACCAGTCTCTGCGCTCTTTCAAGCACCAGCTCCGCCATCTTGCAGTGATTCTCAGGCATCTGATCAAATGTGGAATAAATAACATCACAATCAATTGATTTTTTAATATCCGTAACCTCTTCGGGACGCTCGTCAATAAGTAAAATTATAAGCTTTATATCAGGATGATTTTTTCTTATAGCTCCCGCTATTTCCTTGATAATTGTTGTTTTACCCGCCTTAGGAGGAGCTACTATCATACCTCTCTGTCCCTTACCGATGGGCGAAATAATATCCATAAGTCTTGTCGCGTAATTTTTTCTCTCTGTTTCAAGCTTTATTTTTTCAATAGGGAATACAGGCGTAAGCTTTTCAAACGGTCTTCTCTTCAACGCAATTTCAAGAGGATCTCCGTTTATTCTCCTTACAAATAACAATGGTGACGATTTTGCGTTGTCCTCCGCCATACGACAGTCCCCGACAATTTCATCTCCTGTTTTTAAATTAAATCTTCTTATCTGTGTCGGTGAAACATAAATATCCTTATTTGACGCCGAAAAATTCTCAAATCTTAAAAATCCGTAGCTTTCATTTACTACTTCAAGCACGCCGCATATTTCCGTTACATCCGCCGGACGCTCGCGCTTTTTTGAAGCCTGCGCCGCCTTTTCAGTATTATCAATTTCTTCAGTATTTTCAATATCAGAGTCCGCTTTTTTTGCTCTTATTTCCTGTGTCCTGTCAATTATCAGATTATTCTTGTCTAAACTGCTTTCTTTTTCATCATTAACTAATCTTCGTCTTTTTACCGGCTCATGATGCTCTTCGGTATTTTCTTCCGCGCTGTTTTTTTGCGACTCAATAATCGCGTTAATAATATCAAGCTTTTTCATCGCCGAAATTTTTGCGATATTCAGATCTGACGCAATTTCCTTCAGATCGTCTTTTTTCATTCTATTCAATTTTTCAAATTCATACATACAAATAAAATTTCTCCTTTATATAAAATTATATATTTTTCACATTTTTTCATTTGGATATCTTATATATGCTATATAATAAAATTCTGATTATAATTAAATTGAAAAACAAAGTATAAATATTATATACTATTTTAAACGAAATGTCAAATATTTTCCACAAATAATATTAAATATATTTAAATACATCCGTTTCCGTTGATCTGATAATCTCTATATCCGTATTTTTTAACATACCTTCAAAAATTTCAATAACAAAATTTTCCGTAGGATAATGTCCGGCATCTATGACGCATATTCCGCTTTCAACACCTTCCATTGCGATATGATATTTCATATCCGCGGTAACCATAACATCCGCTCCCAATGCTTTTGCCGCCGGAATAAGCTCATCACAGGCTCCGCCTCCCACAGCCGCCTTTTTTATTATTGTTTCCAAATCACCGCACACTCTTACAAACGGTGTTTTAAGCGCAAGCTTTACCCTTTGGGCAAATTCCATTAAGGTAACAGCGCTTTCCAGATCACCGCAGCGTCCAAGCCCGCAGCCGTCATATTTATCATTTATTTCAATTATCTTCTTATTAATAATACCAAGCTTATCGGCGAGCGCATCATTTATGCCGCCGTTTGCGCAGTCTGTCGGAGTATGAGACGCGTAAAGGGCTATATCATTTTTTACAAGCTCCTTTAAAACATATCCCTGCGGCGTATTATAATTAATATTATTCGCGCCTCTGAACAGTATTGGATGATGTGATAATATCATATCGGCTCCTGTCCTTACAGCCTCGTCCACCGTATACATATTTACATCAAGCGTCAGATAAAGCTTTTTTACCTCCTTAGTTACACTTCCGCATAAAAATCCGGAGTTATCCCATGAATACTGTAAATCCAAGGGGGCAGTATTTTCAATAATTTCAATAATATCCTTAACTGAAGGCATTTTTAATAACCTCCGAAGCCCTGTAGCATTCCTTAAAATATTCCAATTTAATTATATCACAGTTTTCAGATTTTTCAAGACCTTTTATAATTTTTATAAATTCCCTCTGCTTTTTTTCAAGAAGCGCCCCGAATTTTTCATGCTTGTAAAGATATGGCGGGAGATGATAATCAATATCCTTTTCAAAAGGCTTCTGCTTTCCGCTTTTTACAACTAAAAGATTATACACCCTGTGTCCTTCGCTCTCAATATCCTCTTTTTCAATTGTAAATCCGTTTTCAAGAAGATATTTTCTCAGCTCATATTGTGAATTCATCGGCTGTAAAACAAGCTGTGACGCTCTTGCTGCGGCTTCGTCCTCTCTTATTATTTCCTCTATTAATTCTCCGCCCATGCCGGCTATTATGATCGTATCCGCCTCTCCCGGCTCAAGAACCGACAAGCCGCCGCCAAGTCTTGCTTCTATCCTGTCGCAGAGTCCGTATTTTTCTATATGCCCCTTCGCTATGTCAAGCGGACCCTTTCTCACATCTGATGCGATAACGCGCTTTGCCCTGCCGCTTCTTATAAGCTCGATTGATACATACGCGTGATCGGTGCCTATATCTGCGGCCGTATCAGCGTTTACATAATTAATTATACAATTAAGTCTCGGTGTCAACATGTTTTTATCATTTTAAAGTTATCAACAAAATGTGAATAACTTAATCCCCTTTCTCCGCTCTCGTTTTTATGCGGTTTATTATGGATTTATCCACGTTTTCCACGAGTTATCCACACTTTTTGTCACACAGGTGTAATAATAAACCATAAAAATATGGTAAACCATGATTTTTGGCTTTATTAAGCCATTTTTTATTTTTCATTTTATAAACATAAAGTGTGGATAAGTATGTGGAAAATGTGTATAACTTTTTTTCATATCACGTTTTTATGCCATTTTTGGTGTTTATAAGTCTAAAATATAAAATGTGGATAAAAAAATTAAAGTTTACATAATTATACCACCGTTAACAGGAATATCCGCTCCCGTTATAAAGCCCGCGGCTTCTGATGCCAGAAACAGCGCGGTTTTTGCAATATCTGACGCTGCCCCTATTCTTTCGAGCGGAGTTTCATAAATAAGCTCCTTTATATCCTCCTGTGATAAATGTGAGTTCATTTCTGTAGCTATAACACCCGGCGATATACAATTAACCGTTATCCCAGAGGGTCCCAGCTCCTTTGCCAGAGCCTTTGTAAAGCCTATTACGGCAGCCTTTGACGCGCTGTAATGCACCTCGCAGCTTCCTCCGTCCTCGCCCCACATTGACGATATATTGATTATTCTGCCCGATTTCTTACTGAGCATATCGCCCAGAAATACCTTTGACGTAACAAACATACCCTTTACGTTTACATCAAACATATTGTCCCAGTCCTCTTCAGTTATATCCTGAAACATCTTTATCTGTGAAATTCCGGCGTTGTTTATAATAACGTCAATACTTCCCGTTTTATGAATAAGACGCGCTGCGGCTTCGGTATCCTTAAATGAGGAAGCGTCGCATTTAACAGCAACAGCACAGGCGCTTTTTGCAAGCTCCTGTGCTATTGTGTCGCTGTATTTGTAAGTAAAGAATACCCTGTAGCCCGCGTCGGAGAACACTCTGACGCATTCCGCTCCTATGCCGCGGCTGCCGCCGGTTATAAGAACATTTTTCATTTAATCCTCCTCCGGTCTTTCTCTCGGTATAAAAGCTCTTTTGCCGCTTATTTCATCATCCGGCTTGCAGGCATCTACAGCCTCCTCCATCATTACGATCTGACAGTCGGATTTAGTCTTTCCTCTGAGGTCGATCTTGCTGTATTCACCATCGACCTGAACAGAGGCTCTTAATGTGTCCTCAAGCTGAACATTAAGAACGTGCATTATTTTTTCGCGGATAAGCTCATCCTCAATAGGGAACATAATCTCAACACGCTTATCAAGATTTCTGTTCATCCAGTCAGCGGAAGCGCAGAAAATATTCTCGTCACCGTCGTTGTAGAAATAATAGATACGCGTATGCTCAAGATAACGTCCCGTAATTGATCTTACCGTTATATTTTCCGAAAGTCCCGGAACCTGAGCTCTTAAACAGCATATGCCTCTTACAATAAGATCTATCTTAACTCCCGCGCAGGAAGCCTTATAAAGCAGCGAGATTATCTGCGGGTCAACAAGCGAATTCATTTTCGCTATAATATGCGCCTTTTTTCCCGCTTCGGCGTTTCTTATTTCACGCTCAATAAAGCTCTGTGTTCTGTCTCTGAGCCATATCGGCGCTACAATAAGCTTATTCCACTTCTTCGGCTCGCAGAAACCCGAAAGCATATTAAAGAACGCTCCCGAATCATCGCCGTATTCCTTGCGGCAGGTGAATATGCCCATATCGGTATAGAAATTAGCCGTCACATCATTATAGTTACCTGTTGCAAGATGCACATACTTGATGATGCCGCTTTCCTCGCGTCTTATGATTTCCGTGATCTTTGAATGGGTTTTTAGTCCTAAAAGACCGTAAATAACATGGCATCCGGCTTTTTCAAGCTTTCTTGCCCATACTATGTTATTGCTCTCGTCAAAGCGCGCTTTAAGCTCAACAAGAACCGTTACCGCCTTTCCGTTCTGAGCCGCGCGGGCGAGCGCTTTAATAATAGGCGAATTACCGCTCACTCTGTAAAGCGTCATCTTTATCGCAAGCGTAGCCTCATCATCGGCCGCGGTTTCTATAAGCTGAACAATGGGTCTAAAGGAATCATACGGATGATGGAAAAATATATCTCCCTTTTTGATCTCATCAAATATATTATCGCATTCCTTGATTCGCTTCTGTATCTGAGGTGTAAACGGCTTATATTTATACTCGTCAAAGCCCTCCTGACCGTATATCTTATTAAGGAATGTCAGATCCACAGGACCCTTTATAAGATATACGTCATCATTTTTAACCTTCAGCTCATCTGTAAGTATTTTAAGCAGATCCTCAACTATAATATCCTCAACCTCAAGACGTATAACCTGACTTCTTTCCCTCTGCTTAAGATTTTTCTGGATTTCTTCGAGCAGATCCTCGCTGTCATCCTCATCAAGCGGTATGTCCGCGTCACGCATAACCCTGTATACTCCGCTGTTTATTATTGTATAGCTTGTGAAAAGCTCTCCCAGAAATTCCTTAATTATATCCTCTATAAGTATAAACTTTACCGAACCGCCGTTTGACGGAACTCGGATCACTCTCGGACATATTCCCGGAACCGGAACCGTTACAAAGCCCTTTTGCTTTGTCTTGGTGTTCTTGACAAGAGCGCAGATATTAAGCGCCTTATTCTGAATAAGAGGGAACGGTCTTGAGGAATCCACCGCCATAGGTGTAAGAATGGGGAATATATCACTGTGAAAATACTCTGTTATATACTTTCTCTGCTTTTCGTCAAGCTCGTCAAACTTAACTATTTTCACTCTTTCCTTTGCAAGAAGCGGCAGAAGGCTTCTTGCATAGGTTGAATACTGCATATCCACAAGCTTATGTGTTTTCTTTGAGATAGCCTTAAGCTGCTCCTTTGCTGTAAGTCCCGAAGCATCGCGCTTTTGTACCGAGGTTATATTTCTCAGAGATGCGACGCGCACCATATAAAATTCATCAAGATTTGACGACGTTATTGCAAGAAACTTGATTCTCTCAAATAAGGGATGGTTTTTGTCTCTTGCCTCGTTTAAAATTCTGAAATTGAAGTCAAGCCATGATAATTCTCTGTTAATAAAATTTTCGGGTGCTGAATAATTAATTTCCATTTCTGTTTTCTCCTGTTATATATTCTTGATCCTTAGCTTTGCCTGTATACCGAATACCTCTTCAAAAAACTTTTCATTTTCCTCAAACTGCCACTGCTCCATTGTTATATCCGAGTCTGTTAAAGCAGTTATTATCATTTCACCGTTCTTTAACGATACCTTTATATGTTCAATTTTCTGCTTATATTCAAAATCAAGCGCCAGCGCCAGCGAAAGTATTGATGAAAGCTTTGATATCTGTAATTTTCTGCTCTTTGTAAGATACTTATATCCCTCGTGCTCAAATATACCGTTCTGGAACAGTACAACAAATGATATTATATCATTATCCTTGTTTGAAAGTCCCAGAAGCATGTTTGATTTCTTTATATTATATGAATATACGTTATAATCATTTACATTTATATAAAGACCCGTATTTGCGTATATTGCCGCAACCTTTAGCAGAATAAGATCGGATTTGGACAGACCGAATTTTTTCGACAGAGCCTTGAATATCTCCTCACAATATTCCATGGTCTTGTTTACATGCTTTATATTTATATTATATCGTCTTGCGTAATATACAGCGCTTGAAATTATATCGTTTGTAAATATATGCTTTGTGTGAGTGAATTTATTCTTTTCCGCAAACTCAACGCATATCCCGTCCGTAAAATCAACATCCGGCATATAAATCTTTTTCTTTTCACTGTTTTTTGCAAACGGTCTGTAAAGGAGAAGCGACGACATTATCTGACGGCTTTCCTCATTGCTGAAGCCGTATTTATCGGAAAACTCATATATGCCGTTATCCATAAGCTCCGTATAAAGCTCCTCAAGTCTCTCCCATATAACAGAATCATTTTCAAGCTTCAGCGCCGACTTTATATTATCTGTCTGCGAGCCTATAAGAATTATTGATTTGTATTTAGGATTTGTGAAAAAGCTGTTCTGATATATCTCCAGCATATTTGATGTGTATTCCTTTAAGAGCTTTGAAAAATCTATTGTATTATTATTTACACCCGATATAAGCTCCATAATGCGAAGCGAGCCGAGAGGGAGATTCTGAGAAAATTTAAGCTCTGAGTCCTCATAGCTTGATACCTGAAGGCTTCCCGCGGAAACATCTATTATGATCGCGCCGTCCTTTATAATATCATCAAAATTATTCATGTTAAGAGCCAGCGCCTTATGATCAAGGAAACGCTCCTCCTCGTTTGAAACAATGCTCACCTTCAATCCGGTTCTTATGAGTATCTGGTCCCTTATGTATTCACTGTTTGATGCCTCGCGCACGGCCGATGTAGCATAACAGATATAGTTATTCACACCGTATTCCTTCATAATACGCTTGAAATTTTCAAGACAGGAGCATATCTCACCGGTAAGCTCATAGCTTATCTTTCCGTAATTATAGGTTTCCTTTCCTATGGCAATATTACTTTCACAATGATCAATCACGCTTATGCTGTCATTTCCCTTATCAAGCTGAAATATTTTCATACCCAGTCTTGACGAGCCTATATCTATAGCGGCAAACAGAGTTATTTTGTTCATATAAACCCTCTTTTCAATTATTTTATACATTAATTATAACTTATTTTTTTTATTAATACAAGAAGTTGTACAAAAAATTTACACATATCATACATAATTTTAATTTCCGTAAAATAAATTATTGCAATAATTCAATCCTTATGATATAATGTAGAATGAACCAATATGTATGATTTTTACTAAGGAGAGTTAATTATGGACTGTAAAAAAATATGGGAGGAAATACAGGATGCCATAAAAACGGCTGTAGGAAGCGACGTAGGCTATACCGTTCATATTAAGCGCGCCGAGGTCGTTTCCTTCGGTGATTCGGTATTTACAATAGCCGTTCCAAGCCCCATAAACAGAAATATGATCGAGTTCCGGTTTAAGGATAAAATAGAAAATGTCCTTGAGGCGCATACCGGACAGAAAATCACACTCAAGGTTATACTGGAGGAAGAAAAGGATGAATTTCTACAGTCTTTAAAGGCTGCAAAATCAGAACCGTCTGCCGCTCCCGCAAAATATCAGAAGGATGAATCGAATCTTAATCCTAAATATACCTTCGAAAACTTTGTAATAGGCTCTTCAAATGAATATGCCGCCTCCGCCGCAATAAGTACAAGCGAGAATCCGGGACATATATATAACCCTCTTTTCCTTTTCGGAAATTCGGGACTTGGCAAAACTCATCTTATGTGCGCTATAGGAAACAAAATAAAGCAGGAAAATCCCGAGGCAAAGATCATATATATTCAGACAGAGGCATTCACCAATGAGTTTGTCGAGTGTATAAAGAACTACAAAATGGATTATTTCAGAAAGAAATACAGAACCGTTGACGTCCTTCTTGTCGACGACGTACAGTTTCTTGAAAACAGAGAGGGCTTTCAGGAGGAATTTTTCCATACCTTCAATGAGCTTTCGGCAAAGAACAAGCAGATAGTTCTCACAAGCGATAAAAAGCCAAGCGATCTTATCACCCTTGAAGAAAGACTTAGAACACGCTTCTCACAGGGACTCCAGATAGATGTAGCGGTTCCTAATTATGAAACGCGTCTTGCTATTCTCCGAAAAAAAGCCGAGGTAAACAAATACAACATAGACGACAATATCCTTGAATATATAGCGGACAGAATAAAATCAAATGTCCGTGAGCTTGAAGGAGCGCTGTTAAAGCTTGTTTCACTCGCGCAGCTTAAGCACAAGGATATAGACCTTGCTCTTACCCAGTATACGATAGAATCGATTCTTCCCAAGGACGGAATTGTAAAGATCACACCCGATAAGATCATGGAAAAGGTCTGCACGGTCTATAATGTAACCAAGGACGAGCTTTTAGGAAAAAGCCGTATAAGACAGCTTGTCGTGCCGCGCCAGGTCGCGATGTATCTGTGCGCAAAGCTTACGGATATGAACAGCATAACCATAGGACGCGCGTTTCACAAGGACCGTACAACGGTAATGCACGGAATCGATAAAATTGAAAAGGACCGTCTTGTTGACGAGGATCTTAAAACCAATATTGACTATATTATAAAGGACTTACAGTCTGTATAAGTATTGCAGCTACGGCATATAGTAGTTGAGCATTTCTGTTACCCATATTCACTAAACGCAGTCAAGCTGCTATCTCGTTCATATGGGTAACAGAAATGCCATGTCGAACACATGGACTGTAATGTATAAGTATGTTTAAAAATAGCGGAAAACATGAGTATAATATGTTTATAACAAATTTATTGGCATATTATGGAAATTGTACCTGTTAATTTATCAACCGGAAATAAACAGGGGCTGTGAACAAAAAATGGCTTGATATTCAGAAAAAAATGACTTTTAAATGTTTTCCGCGCCCCTACTACTACTACTATAAAAAATAATATAATATATAAATATATATGCAAAAAAAAACGGTTTTACCGTTGTTGAAAAAGATATTCACATAAAGGAGTTCTGATAAATGAAATTTGTATGTTCAAAAACAGTATTAAACCAGATCGTAAACGTAGTTCAGAAGGCTATAGGGGCAAAAAGCTCATACCCTATACTTGAATGTATAAAGATAGACGCGGAAAGTGACGGTCATGTTACCTTCACAACAAACAGTATTGAGCTGTGTATCGAGTATAACGCGGATATAACGGTATATGAAAGCGGAAGTGTCGCTCTTCCTTCAAAGATTTTCGGTGAGATAGTAAGACGTCTTCCCGAGGGTGATGTGGAGATAACCATTGATCCCAGAAACTTTATAACTGATATTGAATGTGAGCAGAGTAAGTTTAATATACAGGGTATGTCCTCAACTGAATTTCCCGATGTTCCTATTGTTGAGGAGCAGTATCAGACGGAAATAAGTCAGAGAGAGCTTAAGCAGATCATAAGAAAGGTATATCCGTTTATTTCGCAGTCCGAAACAAGAAAGCCTGTTCTTACGGGAGCGTTATTCGATTTCAAGGGCTCGGAGCTGAGCGTTGTAGGCACCGATTCACACAGACTTGCCGTTATAAAGACACCCGCGGCCGATACCGGAGATGAAAAGAAATTTGTAATTCCCGGAATTACCCTTTCAAAAATAAGCCAGCTGCTATCGGATGACGAAGAGGATGTTCTTAAAATGATAGTATCGGATAAGCATATTCTTTTTGATTTCGGAGGCTTCCAGGTATATTCAAGACTTCTCGACGGAGAATTTCTGAAATATGAGGTTATATTGTCAGCCACAAATTCTATCAAAGTAAAGGCTGATAAGCAGAGAATTATAAACAGCCTTGAAAGAGCGAATCTTATAATAAATGACAATCTTTCCTCAAAGACCGAAAATATAATGCCTGTAAAGCTCAACATCGCTTATAATAAGATAGATATTTCATGCAAGACTGTAAAGAGCTATGTAAACGACTGTGTTGAGGTAGAGCATGAGGGCGGAGACCTAATAATAGGCTTCAACTGCCGCTTTATGCTTGACGCGCTCAATTCATGTGATGAGGAAATTGTTCTTATGGAATTTTCCGCTCCCACAAGCGGCTGCTTTATAAAGCCTGAGGACGGAAGCGACCGCTATACCTATATGGTGCTGCCGGTAAGACTGTATAATTAATAGCCACGGCGGATTTTGTCAATCGGACAGAGGTAAATTTATGAAATATACGTCAATATTCTACAATGAAACAAATGAAAATACCTATCTCGTTTTTGACGAGAATACAAAGAACGGTGTGATAATCGATCCCGGCTGCTCTATGTCTCAGATTGAAAAAATGCTTGAGGAAAACGATGTGACCGTTAAATATATTTTTCTCACCCATTGTCACTATGACCATATAATGAGCGTTGTTCCGCTGAAGGAAAAAACAGGCGCGAAAATTGTAACCGGCGATAAGGGCAGCATAAATATAGGCGATCCTAATATAAATCTTACGCAATACGGTCTTGGTTACGCGATAGAGGGAATAAAGTCAGATATTGTTCTTAAAGACGGTGAGGAGCTGAGGCTTGACGGACTTGCCTTTAAGTGCATATATACGCCGGGGCATACAAACTGCGGAGTATGCTATTATATAGAAAACGAGCTTTTCTGCGGTGATACGCTTTTTCTGCGCTCCTGCGGACGCTGGGACCTGCCAACGGGAAATCAGGAGACATTGTTTAAAGCAATAAAGGAAAAGCTTTATACACTTCCCGATGCAACTGTTGTCCATTCAGGACACGGACATGATACGGAAATAGGCTACGAAAAGAAGTTTAACTTCTGCGTTAAGGCATGATACTGATAATACAGAACGGTTACAGCTGTGATTATGAGGCGAGATTGTTTGCCGGACTTTTCTTTTCGGATAACGAGGAGGTAACGATAGCTCAGAACTTCGTTTATTCGGAAAAGGTCATAAATGTGTATACTCATATTATGTTTGAGGGAAAATCATATTTTGAGGATTACAGCTTTGAATTTGACACAGACGGAAAATCCGATAAGCTTATTAAAAAGATTTTTACCGCGTCCTGTACAAAATCGCTTTCCCATGCCGCAATGAAGATCAGAAAAATAAATTTTTCATGGGGAGTTATGTGCGGCATAAGACCGGCAAAGAACGCCAGGCAGCTTTATGAGGAGGGCTGCAGCGAGCGTGAGGTCCGCGATATTTTCAGAAATGTCTACGAGGTATCAGAGGAAAAAACGGAGCTTGCCCTTACGGTTGCAAAAAATGAAAAGCAGCTCCTTGAAAACATAGGGAAAAACAGCGTAAGTCTGTATATAGGGATCCCTTTCTGTCCCACACGCTGCGTTTACTGCTCCTTTGTATCGACCGATATAAGGGTCAGCGGAAAATATATGGCGGAGTTTGTGGATAAGCTGGAGCTTGAAACAGAAAAGACTGCGGAAATTATAAGGAACAACGGATTGTATGTTGAAAATATTTATATAGGCGGCGGCACTCCGACAACCCTTACAGCAGAATATTTTGAACGAATATTCAGAAAATTATATGACAGCTTTGATCTGGGAAGGCTTATAGAGTTTACAGTTGAGGCGGGCAGACCCGACACGATAACCGAAGAAAAGCTTCGCGTATTAAAAAAATACGGAGTCAACCGTATCAGTATAAATCCCCAGAGCATGAATGACGCGACACTCAGAAAAATAGGCAGAAGCCACAGCGTCGATATGATCTATGACGCGTATGAAGCGGCGCGGAAAATAGGCTTTGACGTTATAAACATGGACCTTATAGCCGGACTGCCGGACGAAACGCCGGAAATGTTTGAAAACAGTCTCGATAAGGTAATAGCCTTAAAGCCGGAAAATATAACCGTTCATTCCCTGTGCTTAAAGAAAAAGGCATATTTTAAAATGACGGACAATGAGCTTGCAAAGAGCGAATATATGAACAGGATGCTTTCCTATACTCAGAAGCGTATGAATGATGAGGGTTACGCGCCATACTATATGTACCGGCAGAAAAACAGCTCCGGCAATCTTGAAAATGTGGGCTATGCAAAGCCCGGTACAATGAGCGTTTATAACGTGAACATCATGGAGGAAAAGCAGACGATCATCGCGATGGGCGGAGGCGGCTCGTCAAAGGCTGTAACCGAAAACGGAATAAGCAGAGTTTTTAATTTCAAGGATCCTCTTGAATATATCAGGAGATTTGATGAAATACTTCTCAAAAAGGATGAAATTTCGGAGATATTAAAAAATGGATAATGAAATTTTTGAAGGTATTATAGATGATTATGAAAAGCAGCTCTCAAAAGATAAGAGGGAGCGCGACGCGCGTGTAGAGGCTGTTTATTCAAGAGTGCCCGAAATAAGGGAAATAGACAGAGATATAAATACAGTCGGCAGTGATACACTGAGGGCAATTCTTCAGAATCCCGATAAGGGAGAGCTTAAAGAGGATATGAAGAATAAGTTTGCCGTTCTGAAGCAGAGAAAAAAGGAGCTTCTTAAAAAGAACGGAATACCAGAGGATTTTGACGCGATGAAATACCGCTGCTCTGTCTGTAAGGACACGGGCTATATTGAAGGAAAGGGACGCTGCGCCTGCTTTAGACAGAAGCTTATAGACCGGCTGTATAAGCTGTCAAATATGAGCGAGCTTCTTAAAAAGCAGAATTTTGATACCTTCAGCATGGATTATTACAGCAGAAATATTCCCAAGGGTATGAAAAGAAGTCCCTATGACAATATGATAAATATAAAAAGCTATTGTGAAAATTTTGTAAGAGGCTTTGACCGTTCTTCAAAAAGCATGGTTTTTTACGGCGATACAGGACTTGGAAAGACCTTTATGTCAAGCTGTATAGCAAAGGCTCTGATAGATATGGGCAAAACAGTTTTTTATGTGAGGGCGACAAGACTTTTCAGAATGTTTGACGATGAAAAATTCGGAAGGCTGACCGACGGAATGGAGGATGTCTATAAATCCGATCTGCTGATCATAGATGACCTCGGAACAGAGGCCGTTTATAAAAATAACAACTCATATCTTCTTGATCTCGTTAATGAGAGAATGAGCAATGAAAAGAAAATGATCATAAATACAAATCTCAATTTTGAAAATCTTGAAAACCGTTATTCAAAGAGATTCAGCTCAAGGATACTTGAAGGCTTTGATATGCTCTATTTTTATGGTGATGATATAAGAAAGCAGAAGCTGTTCGGCAATAATTGATAAAAAAAAGGACCTGTAGAATGTGCTTGCAGGTCCTCCTTTATTATAAGCTCATTGCTTGACTGCATTGCCTACGTCATGCGCCGCGTTGTTTACGGCATTTCCGGCATCCTGGACAATGTTGCCCGCGTCGTCAATAATATTTCCGGCGGCATCCGTTACAGCGTTGCCGTTATGCGTATTATTGCCGTTATTGACGTTGTTGTTGTCATTTAAGGTGTTATTGCCGTTATGATTGGTGTTTTCCGTATGCTGTGCAGCTTCGGTTGTTCTCGGCTCATTCGTAACTGTTGAATTTTCGTAATTTTTCTTGGTGGAACAGGCTGCGAGAGCCGTAGTGCATAATATGGCCAATAAAGCCAGCTTTAACGTATTCATATTTTTCCTCCGGATTTTTAATTATTATGAAAATCGTTTGATTTCAGAAATAGTATTTCACATAATTCTGTTTTTATTACTCAAAAATAAATACTGTAATAATTAACAAAAGAAATTATAAAAAACACGAATAAAATCGGCATAAAATAACAGATTAAAAATTTAAAAAAATGCTTGACAATTAACATAAAATAGTATACAATAGTTTAGGTTGCGCAGGCAGCTATCTAAAGCGATTGCAAAATTGCAATCTAAGATAACAGATAATAAAGAATAAATAAAAGATAATATATTTAAAAAGATTTTTGCTTGCAAAAATCTACATTTTCTATTATCTATTCACTTTTATCTATTATCTATAATCGTTAAATTTTACAGTTTAATGATTGATTAAAATAAAGAAAGGAGTAACTCGATATGCCTACATTTAACCAGTTGGTAAAGAACGGAAGAAAGACTACAAAGAAGAAGTCAACAGCTCCGGCTTTGAACAAGAGCCTTAACTCTTTGAAGAAGAAGGTTACAGACAAGCCTTCACCGCAGAAGAGAGGCGTTTGTACAGCTGTAAGAACCGCTACACCGAAGAAGCCTAACTCAGCGCTCAGAAAGATCGCCAGAGTTCGTCTTACAAACGGTTTCGAGGTAACAGCTTACATTCCGGGTATAGGACACAATCTTCAGGAGCATAGTGTTGTTCTTATAAGAGGAGGACGTGTTCGTGATCTTCCGGGTACAAGATACCACATCATCAGAGGTACACTTGACGCTCAGGGCGTAAACGGACGTCTTCAGTCAAGAAGTAAGTATGGTGCAAAGAGACCTAAGGCTGCTAAGAAATAATTTAAGATAATTAATTTCGGCTTTAGAAAAAATTAATTATATCACAAGTGCATAGCGAGTTATTGATATATATAGTCTCGATTGCGCTGACGGAATTTTGAAATACTAAGTTCAGAGTACCTGTGATATTCATGAAAATGCGGATTTGTATTGAATTAAATTTCCGCACATACTATGAAGGAGGGAAGTAAAGTGCCAAGAAGAGGTTTTACAGCAAAAAGAGAAGTTTTGCCGGATCCGATTTATAATGACGTTATCGTTACAAAGCTTATAAACAACATAATGCTCGACGGTAAGAAGGGCGTTGCTCAGAGAATCGTTTATGACGCATTCGATATCGTAAAGGAAAAGACAGGCAAGGAGCCGCTTGATGCTTTCAAGGAAGCGTTGGATAATATCATGCCGGTTCTCGAAGTCAAGGCAAGACGTGTAGGTGGTGCCACATATCAGGTTCCGATCGAGGTTCGTCCCGAAAGACGTCAGACACTCGGTCTGAGATGGCTCACACGTTATTCAAGAGAGAGAAGCGAAAAGACCATGAAGGAAAGACTTGCAAACGAGATCATGGATGCCATTAACGGTGCGGGAAGCTCGGTTAAGAAGAGAGAAGACACTCATAAGATGGCAGAGGCCAACAAGGCGTTCGCTCACTACAGATGGTAATTATACAATTTTATTGATCCTTTTTGAAAGGAGGAAATTAAAATGGCTAAAAGAGAAATTTCACTCGAAAATACAAGAAATATCGGTATCATGGCTCACATCGATGCCGGTAAGACTACGACAACAGAGAGAATTCTGTATTATACAGGTATTAACCACAAGATCGGTGAAACTCATGACGGCGCTGCTACTATGGACTGGATGGCTCAGGAGCAGGAGCGTGGTATTACCATAACATCTGCCGCTACCACTTGCTTCTGGACAAAGAAGGAAGGCTATAAGAGCGGTATAAGACACAGAATCAATATTATCGATACACCGGGACACGTTGACTTTACGGTTGAGGTTCAGAGATCACTCAAGGTTCTCGACGGCTCGGTAACAGTAATGTGCGCTAAGGGCGGAGTTGAGCCGCAGTCGGAAACAGTTTGGAGACAGGCTGACGATTACAGCGTACCGAGAATGATATACGTCAACAAGATGGATATCATGGGCGCTGACTTCTACAGAGTTGTAGACATGGTTCATGACAGACTTCAGGCTAACGGCGTTCCGATCCAGCTCCCGATAGGCGCTGAGGACGAGTTCAAGGGTATTATCGACCTTATGACAATGAAGGCTGAGGTTTATTACGATGACCTCGGCAACGATATCAGAATAGAAGAGATCCCTGAGGATATGCAGGATAAGGCTCAGGAATACCATGACAGCATGGTAGAGGCTATCTGTGAGACTAATGAAGAGCTCATGGAAAAGTTCTTTGAGGATCCTGATTCAATCACTGTTGACGAGCTCAAGGAGGCTCTCCGTCAGGCTACAATCAACAACGAGATCGTTCCGATGCTCTGCGGTACATCCTACAGAAACAAGGGTGTTCAGATGCTTCTCGACGCTGTTGTAGATTACATGCCGGCGCCGACAGATATCGCTCATATCAAGGGTATTAACCCGGATACAAACGAGGAAGAGGAGAGAAAGTCATCAGACGAGGAGCCGTTCGCAGCTCTTGCGTTCAAGATCGCTACAGACCCGTTTGTAGGTAAGATATGCTACTTCAGAGTTTACTCAGGTAAGGTAGAAGCAGGCTCATATGTTCTTAACTCATGCAAGGGTCATAAGGAGCGTATGGGAAGAATTCTCCAGATGCACTCAAACAGCCGTAAGGATATAGATATTTGTTATTCAGGTGATATCGCCGCCGCTGTTGGTCTTAAGAACACAACAACAGGTGAAACACTTTGTGACGAAAATCATCCGATTATCCTCGAATCAATGGAATTCCCGGAGCCGGTTATCAGAGTTGCTATCGAGCCTAAGACAAAGGCAGGTCAGGAGAAGATGGGTATAGCTCTTGCAAAGCTTGCAGAAGAGGACCCGACATTTAAGACCTATACAGATGAAGAAACAGGACAGACAATCATCGCAGGTATGGGTGAGCTTCACCTCGAGATCATCGTTGACCGTCTTTTAAGAGAGTTCAAGGTTGAGGCTAATGTAGGTGAGCCGCAGGTATCATACCGTGAGGCATTCAGAAAGCCTGTTAATATCGAAAAGAAGTATGCGCGTCAGTCAGGCGGTAAGGGTCAGTACGGTCATGTACTCCTCAAGCTCGAACCGCTGGAGGAAGGCGGCGGCTATGAGTTCGTTAACGCGGTTGTCGGCGGAGCTATTCCTAAGGAATATATCCCGGCTGTAGACGCGGGTATTCAGGGCGCAATGCAGTCCGGTGTGCTTGCAGGCTACAACGTTGTTGACGTTAAGGCTACGCTTTACGACGGTTCATATCATGAGGTCGACTCATCGGAAATGGCGTTCAAGATTGCCGCTTCAATGGCATTCAAGGAAGGTATGAAGATGGCTGATCCTGTTATCAAGGAGCCGATCATGCTTGTTAACGTAATCGTTCCTGATGAATATCTCGGCTTCGTTATCGGCGACCTTTCATCAAGACGTGGTATGATAAAGAGCCAGGAGTCACGCTCAGGCGGCGTTACACAGGTAACGGCTGACGTTCCGCTCGCGGAAATGTTCGGTTATGCGACAGTTCTCCGTTCGGGTACTCAGGGACGCGGTCAGTATACAATGGAGCCGTCACACTACAGCGAGGTTCCGAGATCGATCCAGGAGAAGATCGTAAACGACAGAAAGCAGGGTTAAGTCCTGTTAATTTATAAGAATTAAATTACAAAACGGAGAAAAAATCTCCGTTTTGTAGATAATTTTTCAAAAAACACTTGATTTTTTATAAAAAAAATAGTATACTACAAGTACAAGTGTAAATTTATATATTTTTCATTAAGGAGGAAAATTCCAATGGCAAAAGCTAAATATGAGAACACAAAACCGCATGTAAACATCGGTACTATTGGTCACGTTGACCACGGTAAGACAACTCTTACAGCTGCTATCACAAAGGTATTGGCTATGAAGGGTCAGGCTAAGTTCGAAGCTTACGACATGATCGATAAGGCTCCGGAGGAGAGAGAAAGAGGTATCACAATTTCTACAGCTCACGTTGAGTATGAGACAGAGAACCGTCACTATGCACACGTTGACTGTCCGGGACACGCTGACTACGTTAAGAACATGATCACAGGTGCT
>JBJEIV010000411.1:0-6407 GCA_051877395.1 Candidatus Ornithomonoglobus sp. | reverse complement strand
ACTAAGTTTTCTTCATTGCATTGACTATAGAAAACTTAGTCAAAAGCATATAGTTATTTTTATGAGGAGAGTGAAGTGCATGAATAAGATATTAAAAAGAGCATGCGCGGTTTTGGCAATACTGTCGGTGGTCACGGGCGGCATAACGGCTCCGGCGCTGGCTGAGAACGGAACAGCGGACGGCAGTGGACTGGTTACGGCATTCAAGGGCGCCGAGGGCGGCGGTATGTATACAAAAGGAGCGAGAGCGGCGCTGGATAATGACGAGAAGATAGAGGTTTATCATGTGACAAATCTTAACAACAGCGGTGAAGGCTCCTTCCGTGACGCGGTATCTAAGGGCAACAGAATTGTTGTTTTTGACGTTTCGGGATATGTTGATCTTGACTCAAATGTTACGATAGGTCATGACAATATAACAATTCTCGGTCAGACTGCTCCGGGGGACGGCATCTGCTTCCGTTCAAACAATATCAAGGTCGGAGCAAATAATGTAATTCTGCGCTATGTGCGCTTCAGAGTGGGCGCGCATGACAAGAACGGAAATGATACCCGCGCGCAGGACGGTCTTGAGGTAACGGATAACTGCCGGAATGTCATAATCGATCATTGCTCCGTTTCGTGGGGTACGGACGAAAATCTTTCCGCGTACGCGGTTAAGGACGTTACCATACAGAACAGCATTATAGCCGAGTCGCTCAATCAGAGTGTGCATGATAAGGGCGAACACAGCTACGCGGCAATCTGGGGCGGAGTTAATCTCACGATCCACCATAACATAATCGCAACGCACAAGAGCCGCAATCCGAAGATAGGAACCTCCGAAACGGTTTCCATGACGGAGGGGTATACGGACAATCAGACGCTTGTTGATATAAAGAACAATATTATTTACAACTGGGGCGACAAGGCGGGCTACGGCTCGGAGAACGGCGCAAAGACTTATATTCAGAATAATATATACCGCCCGGGTCCGGCAACTCCGGCGGGAAAGCGCGCGAGAATATTTGAGCTGAGCGTCGGTAATAAATATCAGACAAATATGCTTGGCAGTGTTTACGCAAAGGGCAACATAATTGATGTTGAACAGGGCGACACGGACTATGCCGCTGCGCAGTCTGTCAATGAAGAAAACTGGCAGAATGACGCGCATATCGGAGTTTACGTTGACAGCAAGTATTACGGTGTTGCAGATGACACAAACGTGAAAATAGAAGCGCCGGATGCTGTGTATCAGACATATGAGGCGGAATATCCCGTCACTCTGGACGCGGCGGAGGACGTGTTTGACAAGGTTATTGCAAACGCGGGCGCGACGCTGCCGAAGCGTGACGAGGTTGATACAAGAATTGTAAACGACGTAATCAACCGCACCGCGCCGACAGGCAGCAAGGGCAGCGTTGGTCTGCTTGACGACCCGACGGATATTGATATATTTGACGGCAGAGGCTATCCCGAAATGGAAACGGTAACAAGAGCGGTTGCCGATTACGATACCGACGCGGACGGAATACCGGACGAGTGGGAGGATAAAATGGGTCTTGACAAGACCAATCCGACCGACGGCACAATGATAGGTCCCGAGGGCTATACATGGCTTGAAATCTATGTTGAGGAGGCAATAACCAATCCTAAGCCCGATGACTCGGTAACAGTGAGCTGTATGCTTGATAATTCCGTGGTATATAAGACTAACGAAGAAATTCCTCTTACGGCATCTGTAGGCAGAGATACATTCATAAGCGGATACGAGGACGGCGTTGTGCATATTGTTCCGGGCAGCGGATTTACAACAGGCTGTGTTGCCGCCGTATGCGGCTATACGGACGGAGCACTTTCGTCTGTAAAATACAGCGCGGTGGAATACGGACTTACGTACTGCACGGCGGATGTAGGAGAGGTTACCGGAGACACGATAAAGATATTTGTGTGGGACAGCTTAGAGGGCATGAAGCCGCTCTGCGGCGCGTACCCCGGCAGCATCGCTCCGCAGGCGGCGGAAAAGGTGGAGTTCTACTGTGATGACGCGCTGATTGGCGAGGCGCAGCAGCAGGAGGACGGAGGACTGTGGATTTGCAATACTTATCTTCCGTCGGGTGACCATGCGATAACCGCAAAGGCGGCAAAGACTGACGGTACTTACGCGCTCAGTTCGGTACAGTATATATCCGTAACAGGCTCGCAGGAGGCTGAGGGCTGGAACGCTGCGGGCAGCGCGGGCTTTGACGGCGACAAATACACCCTGCCGAACAATTCATCGCTTACACAGACCGTAACGGGCGACTTCAAGCTTATAACAAGGATAGACAGCATTACAAACCGCATAAGCGGTGTTGAAACGGGTCTTAAATGCGGTGATATTACAATATATAAGAGCTATGACGATGATTTTAACCCGACAATAGGATATAAATTAGTCAACAGCGGAGGTGGGGGAACAGCGGCGGACGGCTGCAAATATCTTGAGCTTTCAAGAACGGGCAGCACGGTCGCTCTGTATGCGGGAACAAGTCTTGCCAACCTTGAGAGCAATAAGCTTGGCGAAGCGACTGTTTCCGGCAGCGCAGAAGCGGGAGCTTATGTATCGGGCGCAGAAAGCGATATAACTGTTTCAAAGCTTGAAACGCTCCGTCTTTCGACCGTTCAGACCTCTCCGCAGGCTGAATTGCAGCTTACAGCAGGTCAAAGATTGCTTCTCACAGGCGAAACGGTTGATGTTACGGTAACTCCCGACGGCTCACCGATAACTGAGATATGGCTCTATCTTGACGGCAAGCCGCTTGCCTCGAAGGCAGGTCTTAATATAACGGCAGCGGAAACGGTTTCGATTCCTGTAACCTTCACAACACCGGAGAACGGAACAATTACCGCATACTGCTTTGATGAAAATCTCGGAAAGGGCGAGGACAGCGTCGATGTTGCGATAACACAGGATGTAACCCCGTGGGAGCTTACGGATATAGGAGCCTCCGACACTGATGTTAAATCATATGTTCTCGCAACAGCTGACTACACATATAAAATAGGTGATTCGTCGAACGGTCAGATCGGCGGCACAGAGGATAAATTTGCATATCTTAATCAGAGAGTCAGCGGAAATATGCGTATGTATTTAAGGCTGTGGCAGGGAGCGCGGCAATTCGGCGTTATGTTCAGAGACAGTCTTGACGCCGGCAGCGAATACTATTACTTCTGCGCGGAAAAGACGGATGACGGCTTTAAATACAGGCTGTTAAAGAGAGATTCATACGGCGGTGACACACAGCTGGTTGAGGAGCTGACAGTAACGGACGACAAGATATTATGTATGGCGGAGCGGCTGGGCGACAGAATAAATATTTACGAAACCGAAAACAACGGAATTTTCACCGTTAAGCGGCTTGTCGCAAGCACAGAGTGCGGTCTGGAGGATGATTATTATCTGGGGCTTGCCGCGGTATCTGACGGAACAGTTATTTCAAACGCGGGCTGGGTAAGCCTTGAAAAGCTTGACAGCACGGGAACAACCTCATTATGGAACTTTGATAACGGTCTTGACTGGCTGTGGCAGATGCAGGACAGCGAAACCCTGGCTCCGGTGTGGACCTCAGCGGAGCTTGCCGGAAATGAAACAGGAATGATGAAGCTTGCGCCGGGCAGCAATTATACGGCGGAGCGTTATGTGTTCCATGTGTATACTCACGGTGACGGAAACAAGGTTATCAATGCCGCTGCCGATGTGCTTGTCAATGGCGAGGATTCGGGAATTAATGTTTATCTGAATGCAAATTCAAGTGAACGCGCGTTTGCCGTAGGCTTTGGCGATGACGGATATATATACGCCGGCGGAGAAAAGACGGATTATACATATGACAGGATGAAGTGGTACACAGTATCATATTCCTGTGATGAGGGACTTGCCGCCGATACGGCTGCCGTTGCAGTAAGAGAAAAGGACGGCAGTGTTATCGCCGATATACCGGAGGTTCCGGTTATATCATTCCGTTCACAAAGTCATTTAAAGCTTGACGCTCCTGTCACAAACGCAATATTCTTTGAGCCGGCTGCGGGCAGTGAAGGAGAATATTATATTGATAACGTAAGCGTTGATGTGACGGATTCAAGCATACAGAAAACCGTGCTTGCAGACCATTTCTGGAACTTCGGCTCAAGCGAGGAATTTGAGGGGCTTACGGCTCTTGCAAACGGAGGAGAGTACGCAGAACTGCATGTTATAGGCGGTGCGGATATTCAGGATTACAGCAAGACGATTGACGGAATATCCTTCTCAAAGAGATATAAGATAGGCGGCGCGGGAAGCATATCTAAGAAGTGTGTTTATTTTGAGGTTCCCGCCGGAACAACGGATGTTACAGTATATGGAGAGTCTGCAAGCTCAAGCGAGGCAAGAGGCATAGTAATAAATGACGGCGAGGAGCATGTAACGAGTGTTACATCAGCAGCAAGCGCAAGGTATACCTTTACAAGCGAGGAGCCTAAGACAATCTATGTTTACGGCAACGCAGGAATAAACCTCTACGGCATAAGCTATGAAACCTATATATATGAGGAACAATAAACATTAGTGCAAAATCAAAAGACCACCGGCTGATTAAACCGGTGGTCTTTACTATCAATTAAGAAATTAACCGACAAGTGTTTCAACGTAAGCCTTGATCTTATCGCACTTAGCGTTTGCGAAGAAAAGCTCCTTGAACTTAGCGCCCGCAACAGCGCCCTTTACGAGGTCCTGATCGAGAGCCGGAAGAATGTCGAGGAGGTCTCTGTGTGTAACCTTCTTAACCTCGTTGAGAATCTTAGCGTTTCTCTGCTCCGGAACTGCTCTTTCCTTCGGATAGCCGCCGCCCCACTCTTCAACGAAGAGCTTCTCGAATACATACTGGAGGTTAAGCTCAGCGCCCCAGCCCCAGCCCTTAGCGAAAGGCATAGCGATACAGTTGCCATTGTTTACCTGTGTGAACTGGTAAGCGTCTGTGGGGTCTACAACGTGACCACAGAGCACGCCCGGGAATGCGTTGCAGGCAAGACAAGCGCCCTCGCCTGTGCCGCAGCCTGTGATTACGAGATCGGCAGCGCCTGAGTTAAGAAGGATCGATGCAAGAATACCGATCTGTACATATGTAAGCTGAGCCTCGTCCTCTGCTGTGTACATACCGTAGTTGTCTACTGTGTGGCCGAGCGGCTCAACAACCTTTCTGAGTGTAGCCTCGATAATGCTGTTTTTTGCAGCCTGGCTGTTTTCGTTAATTAAAGCAATTTTCATTGTAAAAAATCTCCTTTCAGAATATGTTGGGGTTTGTCCCATACTTATCTATTATTATACTCTATTTTTTTGGTTTAGTCAACCGCTTTTTTTGAACTTAATGTATATTTTACTTACTCATTATGTCATTTCTGAATATGTCAAGCTGATACTGATTTTTTATTATAACAGCCTTATCGGGATAGGTCCTGATTATTCTTCTGTATCTGTCACGGTATTTTTTAGTTCTGCCCTCATGCAATATCCACTTAATAAATTCACGGTCAATTTTTTCATCGCAGCCCTGCGTCATTGAGTCTCTTGAGGTTCCCTTATATGTAAAGTACCGCTTAAAAGCCCGCCAAAGACAGCCAAAGCGGTTAAAGCTCATAAAGATTATTTTATCCGCCTCCTCCATGCGCCTGTCATAGAACAGGTTGGCATAATTGCCGTCTATTATCCATGAAGAATGGTTATCCATAAAATCCTTTACTATTTTGAGCTTGTCGTCAAGCGGGCGCGTCTGCCATCCCGGCAGCCAATGGGTCTTATCCAGATGAAGAACATCAATATTATATTTTTCTCCCAATTCGCAGGCAAGAGTGGATTTTCCGCTGCCGCTGTAGCCGATTACGGCGATTTTCATAGTCTGCCGCCCCTTCATTTTATTGCTTTTTATCCTCATGTATTTCTTTACAATTATATCATATGCGGTATAAAAAATCAATGAAAAAATAACAGATTGTTAGAACGGAGTGAGGAGAAATAGTAACAATATTATATAGCCGACGGAAAAAATTCGTATAAAACTCTTGACACGGCAGCCTTTCATATTATATAATATAATTTGGTATATTAATATAATTCCATACAGGAAAGGAAGAAAAAAGATGAAATACATGGGAGTTAATGAAATTCGCGAGAAGTTTCTTAGCTTTTTTGAATCAAAGGGCTGTTTAAGACTCGGTTCGTTTTCACTCGTGCCGAAGAATGACGCAAGCCTGCTGCTTATAAATTCGGGTATGGCGCCGATGAAGAAGTGGTTCACGGGCGCGGAGATCCCGCCGAGACACCGCGTTACCACCTGTCAGAAGTGCATCAGAACCGGAGATATTGAAAATGTCGGTCACACAGCGCGCCACGGCACCTTCTTTGAGATGCTCGG
>JBJEIV010000410.1:0-6459 GCA_051877395.1 Candidatus Ornithomonoglobus sp. | reverse complement strand
ACTGATGTTGGTTTTGGTTGGTGCTAAAAAAATGAAAAAATGGGGAAACTCAAATATAAAAACACTATTGAAAAATATCATAAAATCTGATATAATGAAACAAAAAGCAAGGAAGTGTTTCCGATGAATGAATGTCCGATAAGCAGAGAACGCATAATGCAGGTAGTTATGTCACTGCGTTTAATAGATGACAGCTTTATGAAAATATTTTTTGAGGACAGGGAATGTGTTCGGCTTGTGTTGGAAATCATTCTGGATATTCAGGATTTAACGATTATAAGCGCTAAAACCGAATATACGCTTTCCGATATACATGGTCATTCTGTAAGACTGGATATCTTTGCGGCTGATGGAGCCGGAACAGTTTACAACATTGAAATTCAGCGTGATGATTCCGGCGCATCCGAGCTTCGGGCGCGGCATAACAGCAGTATGATCGATGCAAATGTGGAGAATCCGGGACGATATGGCTGTAATTTACCTGAAAATTATGTTATCTTTATAACAGAGAATGACGTTATCGGTGACAATCTGCCGATATATCATATTGACAGAGTGGTACGCGAAACCGGAAGTATATTCCGCGACAAGTCGCATATAATATATGTTAACAGTAAAATTCAGGATGATACGCCTCTGGGGAAGCTTATGCATGATTTTCTGTGTATAGATCCGGACGAAATGAAATACAAGGTATTATCCTCAAGAGCAAGACTTTTAAAGAATACGGAGGAAGGGGTGTCAGATATGTGTAAAGCAGTAGAAGATTTATGCCGTGAAGCCGCAGAGATCAGCAAGGCGGAAGGCAGGGCGGAAGGAAAAGCTGAGGGAAAGGCAGAAGGAAAGGCTGAGGGAAAAGCAACGTTGCTTGCGGCTCTGAGAGCCCTTGGAGTTGATGAAGAGATTTTGCAGAAGGCGGACAAGGCGAGCTGAGCTGAAACAGAGCCAAAGGTCTGAAATCAATGTATAAAGAAACGCTGTACTTAATCTGACAGCGTTTCTTTTTCATCTGAATTAATATCCAAGCACCTCGGGAACCATAACTATTGTTATTCTGCCCGGGAAGTAGTGGCAGCCGGTGACGATGCTTGTAACGTTGCATATTCTCGCGTCCGAGTGGCAGTTGCTGCACTTGATGCAGTCATCAGTCGCGCACGGCGTTTTGTGGGTTATGCGGCGCGCGTTCATCGGAGCGATCTTCTTCGCTCTCTTTATGCCCTCGTCAACGGTGTCGACAATTTTATTAACGCCCGCTACTATGATAACCTTTTTAGGCCCGAAAACGATCTGGCTTGTACGGTTGCCTGTGCAGTCGATGTTTACAAGCGCGCCGTCCATTGTTACGGCGTTGGTGCTTGATACGAACACGTCGGCCGTGTAGCCCTCACGGTATTTGTCCAGCATTTCCTCAAATGACTTTGTATTGTAGCGGTCAATAAAGTTATATTCCGGCTTTCTGATTTCGTCAAGGATCCCTGTTTCATTAAGGGTAATGCTTCCGCCTACGGCGATGGTTGAGCCTTCGGGAATCATATCCATAACGATCCTTCTCGCATCATCGGAGTCCTTTGCCATAACGGCGTCAAACTTGTTTTCCTTAAGTACCTCAATAAGATCGGCAATTCTTCTTTCATTTGCCCATTTTTGTGTTGCATCCATATGTATATTCCTCCGTTCGCTGACCCGCGAGAGGGTAGGGTTTGTGTGAAAATGAAGTGTTATGCGTCCCCATACGAGCCATACTGTGATATCTTAAGTATAACATACTTCATAAAAAAAATCTATAGTTTATTGAAAAAATATTTCATAAAAAGGTATTGAGTTATCAGTTTTTTTGGTGTATAATATAAATATTAAAGCTTTTTAAGGAGAAAGAACATATATGTTCGGTAACGATATTAGTATAGATTTGGGAACCGCTACGATGCTTGTCTACATAAAGGGCAAGGGGATAGTGCTTGATGAGCCGACGGTCATAGCGGTAAATACAGATACGAACGAGGTTGTCGGAGTTGGTACCGAAGCGCTGGAGATGCTCGGCAGGACCCCGCCGAATATAAAGGCGATAAGACCTCTTCGCGACGGTGTTATTTCATATTATACGCTTGCTCAGGAAATGATACGACGCCTCATTAAGAAGGTGCTGCACAGAGTGCCGGGCAGACCGAGGATCATGATGTGTGTTCCCTCGGGCATAACCGATGTTGAGCAGCGCGCTGTCATTGAGGCGGCGCGCGAGGTGGGCGCAAGGGATATTTATATTATCGAGGAGCCTGTCGCGGCGGCTTTGGGCGCCGGAAGGGATATTTCCGAGGCGCGCGGTACTATGGTTATGGACATAGGCGGCGGTACAACCGATATTGCCGTTATATCCCTGGGAGGCGTGGTGTGCAGCCGTTCAATGAAGATCGCCGGTGATGAATGTACAGAGGAAATTATACGCTTTATGCGTAAGGAAATGAATCTTCATATCGGACCCCGAACCGCCGAAAAGCTAAAATGCACAGTAGGCGGCGTTATGAAGCGGGATAAAGAGGTCGTATGCACCGCGAAAGGGATCAGCGCTATTACCGGAATACCGAAATCCGTGACCGTTTCGTCAAATGACTTATACAATATCTTTGAGGAGTTCGTTTATAACATAACAGAGCGCGCAAGGGAAGTGCTGGAGGAAACTCCGCCGGAGCTTCACGGCGACATAATTCAGGACGGAATAATCCTCACGGGCGGCGGCGCGATGCTTTACGGACTTGATAGGCGGATTTCCGAGGCGATCGGCGTCGGGTGCCGTCTTGCAGATAAAATAACCGAATGTGTCGTAAAAGGCTCAGGCATTGCTCTGGAGCAGCTCGATACAGTTACCGATCCGACACATGTGTACCATAAAAAAGCTTATATCCATGAAGGTTAAAAAGTGTAATGAAAAGGAGAAAACAAAAATGGCAGAACCGATTATGAACAATATTGATATTCAGAGAATTTTACCGCACCGCTATCCGTTCCTTCTCGTGGACAAGATCGTCGAGCACGAGCCGGGAAAGAAGATCAAGGGCATTAAGAACGTAACGGTCAACGAGCCGTTCTTCCAAGGTCATTTCCCGGGCAACCCCATCATGCCTGGTGTTCTTATCTGCGAGGCTCTTGCGCAGGTCGGCGCGGTCATGCTTCTGGGTATGGAGGAGAACAGAGGCAAGCTTGGCGTGTTCACAGGAATAAATAACTTCAAGTTCAGAAAGCAGGTCGTTCCGGGCGATACTCTTGAGCTTAACGCGGAGCTTATCACCTACCGCCACGGCATGGGCAAGGCAAACGTTGAGGCTCTTGTTGACGGCAAGACCGCCGCAAAGGGTGAGATCAGCTTCGCTGTGGTTGAGAATAATGGCGTCTGATGAGATTTTAGACGATCTGCAGAACGGATATTACATATGGCAGCGCAATGACGGCTTTAAGTTCGGCATTGACGCTGTTCTGCTGTCCGATTTTGCAAAAGCCTGTACAGGCCGTGTGATGGACTTATGCGCGGGTACGGGAATAATACCGCTGCTGCTTGCCGCAAAATCAAAGGCGCGGGAGATATGCGCCGTTGAAATTCAGCGGGAAATTGCGGATATGGCGCGGCGCAGCGTGGAATATAACGGATTAAATGACAAAATTCATATCGAATGCGCGGATCTTAAAAATGCCCCGGAGCTGTTCGGCAGGGGGAGCTTTAACTGCGTTACGGTCAATCCGCCGTATATGAAGGCCGGGTCGGGACTGGTCAATGACGGAGATATGAAAACGATCTCGCGCCATGAGGTGCGCTGCACGCTTGATGATGTCATACGCGTTTCATCGGAGCTGCTTACACCGCTGGGAAAGCTCTTTATGGTGCATCGTCCGTCAAGACTTGCGGATATTTTCTGCTGTATGCGTGAGTATAAAATTGAGCCTAAGCTGATAAGATTTGTCGCGCCTCGCGTCGGGAAGGAGCCTAACCTCGTACTTGTGCACGGTATAAAAAACGCGAAACGCGATTTAAAGCTTTTGCCGCAGCTTATTGTATATAATGATGACGGCAGCTATTCAAAGGAGATTGATGAGATTTATGGCAGATGAAAAGGGTACGCTTTATTTGTGCGCCACACCGATAGGAAATCTTGGGGATGTGTCCTCAAGACTGCTTGAGATACTTGGATCGGTTGACCTTATCGCGGCTGAGGATACGCGCCAGACTCTGAAGCTTCTGAACCGTTTCGGGATAACAAAGGCTATGACAAGCTATCATGAGCATAACAAAAAAGCAAAGGGCGAGTACCTCATAAAGCTCCTTATGGAAGGAAAAAATATTGCGCAGGTCTCAGACGCGGGAACTCCCGCTATTTCCGACCCCGGTGAGGACCTTGTTAAGCTCTGTATTGAAAACGGTATAACCGTAACCTCGGTTCCGGGACCTGTCGCGGGAATCAACGCGCTTATTCTTTCGGGTCTTTCAACAAGCCGCTATGCGTTTGAGGGCTTTTTGTCCGTAAATAAGCGCCACCGTCATGAGCATCTTGACAGTATTAAAAACGATACTCACACGCTGATTTTTTATGAGGCTCCGCATAAGCTGAAAACAACGCTTGAGGATATGCGCGCCGCGTTCGGCGGTGAAAGAAGGATCGCTCTGGCGCGCGAGCTTACAAAGATACATGAGGAAATCATCCGCACAACGCTTGACGGCGCGACCCGGCTGTATTCGGAAAAGTCACCGAGAGGCGAATACGTTATCGTTGTCGAGGGCGCCAAGGAGCAGGGCGATGATGCCGAATGCTTCTGGGAGAATATGAGCATAAAAGAGCATGTTGATAAATACATAGCTGACGGCATGCCACAAAAGGATGCGATCAAGGCGGCGGCAAATGACCGCAGGGTCCCCAAGCGCGAGGTATATAACGAATATCACAGGGAGGGATAAAATTGGATTTCAGACAATTCAGGCAGCGGACATTTCTGACGGCGGCTGCCGCGGCGGCAGTCTACAGCGTTGCTGTGGGAAAAGGACCTTTTAACAGGCTGCGCTTCGGAGAACAGCATGAGGTGCTTTCAAGATTTGTGGATAATAATTATCCCGACTGCTCATATTCCGCAATAACAATTCATGGCAAGGGCTGGGCGTCGGTAATACGCCGCCGCGGAAGAACAGTTAAATTTGTATATTTTTCAAAGGGTCAGGACGGTAATTATATTTTTACCGAATCCGATGAGAAAATTGATTAACACGGTGTAACACAATTACCTCAGAATGAATAGTATATATTACAAATCATGAAGGAGGTAATTGAATATGTGTTTATTTGGAAACAACAATTGCGGAGGTAATGAGTGGATCTGGATATTTATTATCATCATACTCATCTGCTGCTGCGGCAACAACGGCTGCGAGAACCGCGACTGTGACTGCCAGCATCCGTGCTGCTGATTAAGTCTGCGTAAACCGCAGATCTCAACTGATAAAACAGAATAAAAAATACGCGTGATTAGGGGGCGCGGCAAGGCTTACGGCTTTGCCGCGTCTTTTTGCGATACGACGAATCCGATTCTGATTTTAAAATCAAATGCATATAGAATATATTAAAAGGCATACGATTTTTTGTTGGATATTTCGACAAAATTAATTTAAAATCGTATTGACATAAGAATTTTTTCGATGTATAATATTTGAGTGTGGCAGATCGCCGCATATTTATATGGTTTATTGTATTATTTATATGGTAGGAGTAGATAAATATATGTTTTTCGGAAAAAGCAAGACGGATGGACAGAGTATTGATGAAAGCATTACTGAAAATGCTCAGAGAGAGGATGGAGCTGAGACTGAGGAGCATGCTTTAGGGGAAAATGAAGCTGCGCCACAGACGGGGGAGTCTGAAAGCATTATTGAGGATGACGCGCAGGAGGCCGCAGACCGGCTCCGGGAGGGGGAAGACACTGAAAATGAAGAACCTGCGGCTGAGAAAGAAGAGCCGGAGGAAGAAATAGACGATTTTGATATTATTGAAGAATCGAACGGTGACGGACAGACTGAAACACAGGAGGAACAACAGGCTGATGAAGAACCGGAGGCAGATAAACAGCCTGAGGAGACCGATGAGGAGCGCGCCGCAAGACTTCAGGAGAGACGTAAAAAGCTGCAGAAGGCAGCAAAAATCAGCGGTATAACGCTGGGCGGACTTGCAGTTGTTTATTTTGCGGGTGTCGCGTTCTATAATTCACATTTTTTCTTCGGTACGACAATAGGAAGCTATAATTGCTCAAATATGAGCCTTTCAAAGGCGGAGGAGCACATTACAACCGGAATTGAGAATTATTCATTTGCCATCTATGAGAATAATGATGTTGTTGAGAATATAACAGGTGAAGAGGTAGGTCTTGCAACTGTTTCAATAGAAAGCATAGAGGATATAAAGGCAAAGCAGAACCCGTTTATGTGGCCGG
>JBJEIV010000409.1:0-6497 GCA_051877395.1 Candidatus Ornithomonoglobus sp. | reverse complement strand
GCAATCATATTCGCGTTTGCTGTGACGTTCTTCTTAGGCGCGGTAATGGAGCGTTTTATCGTATCACGTCTTTACGGGCGTGAGATCGACAGCCTGCTTGCGACATGGGGTATAAGCATTATATTGCAGCAGGCGGCAAGAACGATTTTCGGAATGCAGGGCGTTAATGTAACGGCTCCGTCCTTCCTTAACGGCGGTCTTGCGATTGGTCAATGCACATTTTCATACAACAGATTGTTCATTATCGGAATGGTAGTCCTCTGTATGGTTCTTGTGTGGTATATAATGTACAGATCAAATTTCGGTAAGCAGATGCGCGCGGTTATGCAGAACAGACCTATGGCGCAGTGTATGGGTATTAACTCAAAGAAGGTTGATATGATAACCTTTGCCTTCGGCTCGGGACTTGCGGGTATCGCTGGCTGTTCAGTCGCGCTGCTTGGTTCAATCGACTCAACGATCGGTCAAAGCTACATTGTAAACTCCTTTATCGCGGTTGTTTTGGGCGGTGTCGGCAAGCTTATCGGCACGGTGTTCGGCTCGGCAATTATAGGCTTTGCAAGCATCGGTATTGAGAACTACACCTCGGCAAGCATTGCAAAGGCTGCGGTTCTTCTTATCATCATTATTGTACTCCAGTTCAGACCGCAGGGCTTGTTTACGATAAAGAGCAGAAGCCTTGACGAATAAGGAGGTATCGAAGAAAATGAAAAAGCTGAAATCACAGAGCTATAATATCGCTTTTGCGGTTATAGTCGTAATACTCGCGCTTGCGCCGCTGTTTCTGAAGGCGGGAATAATATCAAGCAGCTCCTTCGTGCTGTTTCTTGGAAAATGTATCGCCTTTTCAATAGCAGCGATAGGACTTGACCTCATCTGGGGCTATACGGGAATACTGTCCCTCGGACACGGTCTGTACTTCGCCCTCGGAGGCTACGCTATGGCGATGTATCTGAAGCTCCAGGCTACAGGCGGAAAAATCACGACCTTTATGCAGACGGGCGGAATGACGGAGCTGCCGGCAATATGGAAGCCGTTTCAGAGCGGTCCTCTTGCAATGCTTCTTATGATAGCGGTTCCGGCGGTGATTGCCGGAGTAATTGGCTATTTCATATTTAAAAACCGTGTCAAGGGCGTGTACTTTTCAATCATTTCACAGGCTCTTACATGGGCGGCATACTCGCTCTTTACCGGCTTGCAGTCATATACGGGCGGTAATGTGGGTATAACGGAGATACAGTCAATACTCGGAAGCATAAAGGGCGATTCGCATCAGGGAAGTATGTTCACCCTGTTCTACATATCATTGGGAATACTGGCAGTAATCTACGCTGTTTCATATTTTCTGACGCACAAAAAGTTCGGTAAGCTCCTTATAGCTATCCGCGACGGTGAGAACAGAACATATTTTTCTGGCTACTGCGTAAGCCGCTACAAGAATTTTATATATGTATTATCCGCGATATTTGCAGCAATCGCGGGCGCGATATTCGTAAACTTCAACGGCTCAATTACGCCGACGCAGATGACGATCTCTTATTCGGTAACAATGGTTATCTGGGTTGCGGTGGGCGGCAGAGGCACACTTATCGGCGCTGTAATCGGCGCGTTTCTGATCAACCTCTGCGACTATCATTTCAGCTCGGGCGCAATGGTTGAAATCTGGCAGTATATTCTGGGCGCGATCTTTGCGGTGACAATTTTGTTCTTCAAGAGCGGAATTGTCGGCATTGTAAGAGACCAGCTTCCGGCGCTTATACGAAAAGTTACAAAGAAGGAGGCGCGGATAAATGGCTAAAGAAACAGTTCTTGCAATAAATGATATAACCGTTAAATTTGACGGCTTCTGCGCTCTGCTTCATGTAAATGTCAATGTAAAGCGCAACACGATACATTTCTTTATCGGTCCTAACGGCGCGGGAAAGACAACGCTTCTCGATATTATCTGCGCAAAGACAAAGCCGACGGAGGGCAGCGTTATGTTTTATCCCGAAAGCGGCAGAGAAGTAAAGCTCACGGGCATGAAGGAGTATAAAATAGTCACAGAGGGAATAGGACGCAAATTTCAGGTTCCGTCCGTATTCGTAAACCTCAGCGTTATGGAAAACATGATGCTTTCCCTTAAAGGAAACAAGGGCGTGTGGAAGTCGATCTTTTACCGCATTTCAAAAGAAGAAGAGGAGAGTATTAACGAAATACTGAAAACGGTTGATCTCTATGAGCATAAGGATGAAAAGGCAGGCTCCCTTGCGCACGGTCAGAAGCAGTGGCTTGAAATCGCCATGCAGCTTGTTCAGAAGCCTGAGTTCATTCTTCTGGATGAGCCGGCGGCAGGTATGGGCAAGCCGGAGACCTTCAAAACAGGCGAGATTTTAAAGAAGATCAAGGAAAGGTGTACTATAATCGTTGTTGAGCACGATATGGATTTCGTTAAGCAGATCGCCGACCGCGTAACGGTTCTGCACGAGGGAAAGGTGCTTATGGAGGGCACCTGCGACGAGGCTCTTGACGATCCTACGGTACAGGAGGTATATCTCGGAAGAGGAGGAGAAAGAAATGCTGAAGATTAAAGGAATGGATTCCTATTACGGAGAAAGCAAAATTATTCCTTCTCTTGAGCTTGATGTTGAGAAGGGCAAAATAGTATGTCTTATAGGCAGAAACGGCGTAGGCAAAAGCACGACACTCAAAAGCATCATGGGGCTTGTTAAAACTCCCGCCGGAAGCATAAGGCTTGACGGTGAGGAGATAATCAAGCTGCCCACATATAACCGTGTTAAGCAGGGAATTGGCTATGTTCCGCAGGGACGCGATATTTTCCCGCAGATGACGGTTTATGAAAATCTGATGCTGGGACTTCAGGCAAATAACAAGGGCAAGGGCGAGCTGCCGCCGTATATATATGAGCTGTTCCCCATATTAAAGCGCTTTGAAAAGCGCAAGGGCGGCGACCTCTCCGGCGGTCAGCAGCAGCAGCTTGCGATTGCCCGCGCTCTTGTCACAAACCCGAAAATTCTTATCCTTGACGAGCCGACAGAGGGTATTCAGCCTTCGGTAATTGCGGACATAGGCAATGTTATAAGGAAAATAAATAAGGAAATGGGTCTTACCGTTCTCATAGTTGAGCAGTATCTTGACTTTGTACTCGGAATTTCGGACTATCTCTATATTATGGAGAAGGGCGAAATCATAATGCAAGGCAATACCGCGGAGCTTGACGCGGATGAGGTCCAGAACAAGATGACACATTGATCTGAAAGAAGGAGAGATTTACAATGCATCTGACACCACGGGAGCAGGAGCGGCTTATGCTCCATTATGCCGGAGAGCTGGCAAAAGCAAGAAAGGAAAGAGGCATAAAGCTGAATTACCCTGAGGCGATCGCGTATATCAGCGCGGAGCTGCTGGAATGCGCGCGTGAGGGTTATACTGTAACAGAGCTTATGCAGCTCGGCACAAAGCTGCTTACCTCCGAGGACGTTATGGACGGAGTGCCGGAGATGATCGGGGAAATACAGCTTGAGGCTACCTTCCCCGACGGAACAAAGCTTGTTACTGTTCATAATCCTATAATACCGAACGGCAGAGTAATTCCCGGCGAAATGCTGTTTGATGATGACGAGCTTGTCATAAACGAGGGCAAGGACACCGCGGAGCTTTGCGTAACCAACACGGCGGACAGACCCGTTCAGGTGGGCTCGCATTTCCACTTCTTTGAGGTCAATAAAAAGCTTTCGTTCAACCGCCGTCTTGCCTACGGTATGCGTCTTGATATTCCGTCCGGCACGGCTGTGCGCTTTGAGCCGGGCGAAACAAAGCGGGTGCGCCTTGTCGAAATAGGCGGCGCGCGGCGCGGGTTCGGTCTTAACGATCTTGTATCGGGAGCTATGGACGATGAGCAGGTAAAGAATGCGGCGATTGAAAAAGCTGCGGCAAACGGTTTTCTGGGGGTGAATGAAGATGTTTAAGATGAGCAGAAGGCAGTATGCGGATATGTTCGGCCCCACAACAGGCGACCGCGTAAGGCTTGCGGACACGTCGCTTATTATTGAGGTTGAGAGGGATCTGACCTCAAAGGGCGACGAGGCTAAGTTCGGCGGCGGAAAATCTCTGCGCGACGGCATGGGGCAGGCGTGCAACGTTCCCGACAGCGAATGTCCCGACACGGTTATAACCAACGCGCTTATTATAGACTATACAGGCATATATAAGGCGGATGTGGGAATAAAGGACGGTAAAATCTGCGGAATAGGAAAAGCGGGAAATCCTGACATTATGGACAATGTAACACCGTCACTTGTTGTAGGCTCTGGAACAGAGGCAATAGCCGGCGAGGGGCTTATCCTCACAGCCGGAGGAATTGACACACATATCCACTTCATAAGCCCGATACAGATAGAAACCGCGCTTTATTCGGGAATAACCACGATGATAGGCGGCGGCACGGGTCCGGCGGACGGAACGAACGCCACAACCTGCACCCCGGGTAAATTTAATATTGAAAAGATGCTTGAGGCGGCGGAGGCGTATCCTATGAACCTCGGCTTCCTCGGTAAGGGCAACTGCGCAAATTATGACGCTCTGGCGGAGCAGATAGAGGCTGGCGCAATCGGTCTTAAAATACATGAGGACTGGGGCGCGACACCGTCTGTTATAAATCAGTCGTTAAATGTAGCGGACGATTATGATGTTCAGGTTTCTATCCATACCGACACGTTAAACGAAGCGGGCTTTGTGGAGGATACGCTCGCGGCAATTAACGGACGCGCGATCCATACATATCACACCGAGGGCGCGGGCGGCGGTCATGCGCCGGACATTATAAAGGCGGCGGCGTTTCTTAATATTCTGCCGTCCTCGACAAATCCGACAATGCCGTTTACTCAGAACACGATAGATGAGCATCTTGATATGCTTATGGTATGCCATCACCTTGACAGCAGAGTGAGGGAGGACGTCGCGTTTGCGGATTCGCGTATAAGACCGGAAACGATAGCGGCGGAGGATGTACTGCACGATATGGGTATATTTTCTATGATGAGCTCAGACTCACAGGCGATGGGCAGAGTTGGAGAGGTTATAACAAGAACCTGGCAGACAGCGTCTAAGATGAAGGATCAGCGTAAAACACTGCCTGAGGACAGCCCAAGAAACGATAATTGCAGAGTAAAGCGATATATTTCAAAGTATACGATAAATCCCGCCATAACTCACGGTATTGCGGAATATGTAGGCTCGGTAGAGGAGGGCAAGCTTGCCGACCTCGTATTATGGAAGCCGGCAATGTTTGGTGTAAAGCCGGAGATGATAATCAAGGGCGGCTTTATCACAGCGTCAAAAATGGGCGACGCAAACGCGTCAATCCCGACGCCGCAGCCTGTGGTATACACCAACATGTTCGGCGCGCACGGACTTGCGCAGAAGCGCACCTGCGTCACCTTTGTATCAAGGGCGGCGGCAGACAGCGGTATAGAGGAAAGGCTTGGTCTTGACAGAATAGTCCTGCCGGTTGAAAACTGCCGTAATATAGGCAAGAAAGATATGAAATTCAATGACCGCACGGGCGATATTAAGGTTGACCCCGAAAGCTACCGCGTAACGGTGGACGGCGAGGATATTATCTGCGAGGCGGCGCAAAAGCTTCCGCTTACACAGAAATACTATCTGTTTTAAAGAGGGTGCGTAAATGATAGTAGAAAAAGTATTGGGACAATTTGAGGGAAAAACGTCAAAATATGTTGACAGGGTTTATGTGGACTGGTTCGAACACAATAAGCATATTCTGAAAAAGATCTCCGCAGGCGGTGTTGAAATCGGCATGAGACTTAAAGAGCCTCTCCGTGACGGCGATATTCTCTATGAGGATAAAAACCGCGTAATCATAGTTGAGATGAATAAGACAGAGCTTATAAAGATTTCAGTGTCGGATATTATGGAAATGGGCAGGCTTTGCTTTGAGATAGGCAACCGACATATTTCGCTTGCAATTCAGCCGGAGCATGTAAAAATTCCGTATGATGAACCGACCTATAATTATCTTAAAAAGCTAGGCTTTAGGGTTGAGCTTGTAAAAGAGAAGTTTATCGGCTATAAGGAATGCCGCGGTCATGACCATACGCATGAGCGCCATCACCATCATGGATAAGAAGCTGATAAAGCTTGTCCAGAGCCTTGATTCCCTTTTTCCGGTCGGAGGCTTTACGCTCTCAAACGGAATGGAAACATATGTCCGAAAGGGAATAGTAAATGACGAGAAAACACTTTTGTGTCACCTTGAGTCGTATTTATATCTGATGCGATTTAATGAGCTTGCGTTTGCCGCAATGGCATATAAGGGCGAGGATATTGAGGAGCTTGATATGCTCTGCTCGGCATTCCGCGCGCCATATGAGCTGCGCGAGGGGAGCAGACGGCAGTGTATGAGATTTTTAAAGCTGCACACGGAGCTTGATGATTATATGTCCCTTGAGAAATATCTTTCCCTTTCGCCTAACGCA
>JBJEIV010000408.1:0-32363 GCA_051877395.1 Candidatus Ornithomonoglobus sp. | reverse complement strand
AATAATTTAATTTTTTTATGTTTTACCTATTGACTTTTTATAGTTGGTCTTTCCGTTTTTTATATAAAGCTCAGCGCCGCGTTTGCACAGCCCATAAGGAAGCCGAGCGCCGCGCCGAGATATACTATCATATTCAGCTCCTTTTTCATTATGCCGAATATAAGAGTCTCAAGCTCCGCCACGTCAAAGCCGGATATGCGCTCCTCAACAATTTTTTCAAGGTCCACGGTTTTGAGTATCTTGTCAAGGTTTCCGCCGATTATGTTTTTATAAATATTTATAATAAATTCCTTCAGCTCGTCAAGCTTATCTCCGTGATTGTTTATAATATCGCATATCCTCTTATCCGCAAGCTTTTCAATTCCTTTGTCGAGATATTCGCCGATATATTCTCCCGCCTTTTCGTCAAGCATATCATCTATCATATCCGCGATGCTATCACGCATTTTCTCATCAAGCATTGAGGAAAACATTGCAAGAAATGTTCCCTGTATCTGCTCCCTTGCGTAATCAAGCAGCGCGTCCGCCGCTCTTTGTCCGATATTCTCATTTTTTATAAATTTCTCTATCGCCGACTGTAAGCCGCCTTTCACGCTGTCCTTGAGCTGCTTAACGGAAGCCTCCGACAGATATTTTAGCAGGGTGTCATTCACCGTTGCCTCGTTATCTCTGTTTTTATCCGCAAGCGCGTCTATGCTTCCGCGCAGCTTATCTATCATCTCATCGGAAAACAGCGCGCTTTGGAGAACCTCGCTGTTTAAAAGCTGCTCCGCTATAGCCTTGCCGAGTGATTTTGCGATCCTGTTCTTTTCCTTGGGGATAAGTCCGGGCGTCATGGGCACATGAAGCTTTCCTATGTACAGCGCCTTTCTCGGATGGAACAGCATCTTTATCGCAATGTCATTTGTTATATAGCCTATTGCGGCGCCTATAAGCGGCGCCGCTATTAACTGAATATTCATTTATTATACTCCTTGAAAAACTCATTTGCGTAGTTAACCGAGGACAGCGCGTCCTTGCAGTATTTGTCCGCGCCTATCATGTCCGCGTATTCCTGAGTGAGCACCGCTCCGCCTACCCAGACCTTCGCGTCAAGCCCCGCGGCGCGTATCGCCTTTATGGTTTCCTCCATGCTTATAACCGTTGTGGTCATAAGCGCGCTGAGACCGCAAAGGTGAATGTCGTTCTCCTTCATGCACCTTACAATATCCTCCGGCGGCACATCCTTGCCGAGATCATACACGTCAAAGCCGTAGTTTTCAAGCAGAACCTTGACTATGTTCTTGCCTATATCGTGTATATCGCCCTTGACCGTTGCGAGAGCTATTTTTCCCTTTGACTCCTGCGGCGTTCCGCTTGACGCGATTTTCTCCTTTACCGCGTCAAAGGAGTTCTTAACGGTTTCCGCGCTCATCATAAGCTGGGGCAGGAACATCTTCCCGACCTCGAACTGCTTTCCCACAGCGTCAAGGGCGGGAATAAGAATCCCATTTATTATCTCCATTGCTGTCTTCGTTTCAAGGAGCTTTTTCGTTTCCTCATAAGACTTATCGCGCAGTCCCTTTACTATTATATCAAACAGCTTTTCATGCTTTTCCTCCGGCTCTGCCGCCGCTGCGTCCGCGCGGATGACCGTTGTTTCCGATTTCGTTCCGGCATATGCCGCGATATAGTCGGCGCAGTCCGTATCTATGCACGCAAGCGCGCGGTATGCGCGGTATGAGTTCATCATCGCGTCAGCGCAGGGGTTTATGATACACGCGTCAAGTCCATTGTAGAGCGCCAGCGCAAAGAAGGTTCCGTTTACTATCTCACGGCGGGGAAGACCGAAGGAAATGTTCGATACTCCGAGCACCGTTTTTATTCCTAAATCCTCTTTTATAATATGCAGCGCCTTTATCGTTTCCGCGCTCTCCTTCTGCTGTGCCGAAATCGTAAGCGTAAGCGCGTCCATTACAAGATTGCGCTTTTTAATTCCGTATTTTGCCGCCTCGTCCGCAATTTCCGATGCGATCCTCACTCTGTCCTCTGCCTTTGGCGGAATACCCTCCTCGTCAAGACAAAGTCCGACAAGCACGCCGCCGTATTTCTGCACGATAGGCAGAATCGCGTCCATGCTCTCCTTTTTGCCGTTTACGGAATTGACCATCGGCTTACCGTTATATATCCTCAGCGCTCTTTCTATTGTCACCGGATCGGAGGAGTCGATCTGCAGGGGCAGGTTTACGGCTGACGAAACAGCCTTGACCGCCTTCTCCATCATTTCACACTCGTCAATCTCCGGCAGTCCCACGTTTACGTCAAGGATATGCGCGCCCGCGTCCCTCTGCTTGAACGCCTCGTTTAAAATATAGTCTATATCGCCGTTTCTGAGAGCCTCTTTAAATTTTTTCTTGCCTGTCGGATTTATTCTTTCACCGATTATCACCGGACGGTTATCAAGATATACCGCCTTTGAATATGAAGCGACAACCGTGAAATCCTTTTCCTCAACCACAGGCTTATATCCGCCGCATTTTTCGACAAGCGCCCTTATATGCTCCGGCGTTGTTCCGCAGCAGCCGCCGAGCACGCTTGCGCCAAGCCTTGCCATTTTTTCGCTTTCCTGCGCAAACTGCTCCGGCGTTACGTTATATACCGTCCTGCCGTTTTCGATCTGAGGGAGTCCGGCGTTAGGCTGCGCCATTATCGGAATTGAGCTTACCTTTGAAAGCTCCTCTATCATTTTGCCTATCTGGTCAGGTCCGAGACCGCAGTTTATACCAAGGCAGTCCACACCAAGTCCCTCAAACATTGCCGACATTACATGCACGTCCGCTCCGGTTAAGGTCTTTGAGGTCTCGTCAAAGGTCATTGTCAGAAATATCGGAAGCCTTGTGTTTTCCTTTACCGCAAGCACCGCGGCCTTTGCCTCCAGAGTGTCTGACATCGTTTCTATTATCACAAGATCGGCGCCGGCAGTTTCGGCAGTTTTTGCGATTCTTGCAAATGAGTCATATGCCTTGTCAAAGGACAAGTCACCTATCGGCTCCATGAGCTTGCCCGTAGGACCTATATCAAACGCGACAAAATGCGGCTTGTCTGTTTCGCATTCGTTTATAGCCTTGCGCGCGTTTCCGATTGCGGTCGCTATAACCACATCCAGCGGCGCGGCAAGCGCGTTGAATTTCAAAGGGTTTGCGCCGAAGGTGTTTGTGGTCAATATGTTTGCGCCCGCTTTGAGATATTCCGCGTGAATACCCTTTATCATATCGGGCTTTGTCACATTTAGCAGCTCCGGTATTTCTCCGCCCTTCATGCCGTACTTTTGCAGCATGGTTCCCATACCGCCGTCAAAAAACAGAATTTCTTTTCCTAATAATTCTCGTATATTCATATGCCTCTCCTGTGACGCGAATCATTAAAACATTCCGTTTACCGCGTCAACTATTCTGTTTGCGGTATCGGGGTTATTCATCGTGTAAATGTGTATACCGTCTATATCATTTGAAACAAGCTCCATCGTCTGGTTTATAACATACGCTATACCCGCCTGACGAAGGGCTATGGGGTTATCTATATACTTTGAAAGTATCTTTGTAAATGCTGATGGCATTGTCGCCCCGCCGGAAAGAACACACATCTTTTCAACCTGATTTGCGCTTGTAAGCGGCATAAGTCCGGCTGTTATAGGAACATTAATGCCCTTCTTTACGCACTTGTCACGGAAATCATAGAACGCGTTATTGTCAAAGAACATCTGAGTTACAAGGAAATCCGCGCCCGCGTCAACCTTCTTCTTGAGATTGTCTATATCAGCGTCTAAATTTTCACTGTCGGGATGACATTCGGGATAGCAGGCGCCTCCGACACAGAAGCCGCCGAATTTCTTTATGTCCTCCGTAAGCTCGGAGGCGTAACGGTAGCCGTCGGGGAGAGGGAACTCTGCGCCCTCTGGAATATCGCCGCGCAGAGCGAGAATGTTCTGTATTCCGAGTGATTTCAGTTTAACAAGCATCTCCTGTACCTGCGGCTTAGTAAGCGACACGCAGGTGAGGTGGGCAAGGGAGGTAACTCCCAGATCATTTTGCATATATCCCGCAAGCTCCGGTGTAAGCTTTGAGGTGGAGCCGCCCGCGCCGTAGGTTACGCTCATATAATCAACGGGGATTTTTGAAATCTGTGTTACTGTATTTTTTACCTTCTCAAAATTCTCAGCCTTTTTCGGAGGAAATACCTCAAACGAAAGAACAGGCTTTTTTGATGCAAAAATATCCTTAATAAACATTGTACGTTTTTCCTTTCTTTTATAGAGAAACAGCGGAAACCGCATAAATGCTCTTTATGCGCCGTCCCGCTGTGATATTCAAAGAAATGAAGCAAGCCTGTAAGCCGGGTTCTGTCGCGGACAATCATCTATCTGGTCCGTCCGTCACCGGACGGCTCAAGCCTTGTGAGGGAACAGACGGGCCGCCTTAATGTTCCCAAAGTTGCTCCGGATGGGGTTTACACCCGCCGCATGTTACCATGAAGCGATGTGCGCTCTTACCGCACATTTTCACACTTACCCAAGATAAAATCTCCGGCGTTTCTTTTCTGTTGCACTTTCCCTAAAGTCGCCTCCGCCTGCCGTTAGCAGGCATCCTCGCCCTGTGGAGCCCGGACTTTCCTCATGCGCGATAAATCCGCGCACGCGATTGTCCGGCTTACTTCAATTTATAGCATTGTATCACATTCGGACAATAAAATCAAGCCTTTTTTACAAAATTCCGAGTTTGTTAATAGGAATTGGCAGTTTGGTTCAAAGTTTTTCGTTATAAGCATAAAAACATTGACTAAACTCAAAAACTGCGGTATCATATAAGTGACTTATCCTATAAAACAGGCACATTTAACTGAATTATACACCTATATTAAAAGCTTTATACTATATATAATATACTACAAGATATAATATACTACAAGGAAGTGAGCTTATATGCTGAGAATGGAAATAGCCCTGATTATGGTTCTGGTTTTTGTCGCATTTATATATTTCGGCGCGGGCAGAAAAAACACGCGCCTGCACAAAGCCTTTTCGGCATTGCTGCTTGTAGCGCCGCTTCACCTTGCGTTTGACGCGGCAACTGTTTACACGGTAAATCATTTGGAAACAGTACCGCTGCTTCTGAATGAAATCCTGCACAGACTGTTTATCGGAACAATGGTTCTTGTTGTTTATCTCTTCTATAAGTACATTTCCGTTTTGACGGAGGAGGAGACAAAAAAACCGGCACGCTTTCATTCTGCGGCAAAAATCTATCTGGCTGCGGCGGAGCTTGGGGCAATGCTTTTGCCTGTTCATTATGCAGTCACGCCGAAAGGGAATTATTCCGACGGCATACACGCGGGTGTCTGCTATGTCAGCACGGCATTTTATCTTTTTCTCTGCTTATGGCTTCTGCTGAAAAACCGAACGCTTCTCGACAAAAAAAAGAAGTCCGCAATCGGGATGGCGCTTGTAATAGAAGTAATCGTGTCGCTTTTGCAGGCGTTAAATCCCACATGGCTTATCAGCGGTATGGGAATAACGCTTATGACGCTGTCCTTTTATCTGACCCTGGAAAATCCGGATATACTGCGCGCGGAGCTTACGGAACAGAAAATGTCCATGCTGTATTTAAAAAGTCAGGTCAATCCCCATTTTCTGTACAATACGCTTGATACAATTCGCATTCAGGCGCAGCTTAACGGAGATAAGCCTACGGCTGATCTGCTGATGCGTTTATCAGACTTTTTCCGGCTCAGCATCAAGACAGATAAGCAGACAGCAGCGCTGGAGGAGGAAGCCGAGCTTTCGGAGGCGTATACAGAGCTGATGAGCTGCCGTTATCCCGACTTAAAATGCAGCTTTGACATTGAGCCTGATCTGGCGGACGCATCGGTGCCGAATTTTATTCTTCAGCCTATCGTGGAAAACAGTATTTTGCACGGGCTTAAAAATAAAGGCTATCGGGGTGAGATAACGGTAACGGCTAAAAAATCAAAGCAAAAGAAAAACTGCATTGAAATTGATGTAGCCGACACGGGCAGCGGCTTTGACGAGGGGGTAAAGGATAAGCTTGATGAAATGCTTCTGCGCTATGACAGACAAACGCCGAAAACAGACAGCATCGGAATTTTAAATGTGCAGAAGCGTATTAAGCTGCTGTGCGGCAAGGAGTTCGGTATTAATTACACAGAGAATGCCGGCGGCGGCGTAACCGCGCATATACTGCTGCCGCTCATACGGGAGGACTATAAATGAGAAAGCTTAAAGTGCTGTTGGTTGATGACGAGATTATGATAAGAGAAGGCTTTAAGCGCCTGTTTGACTGGGAAGCGCACGGCTGCGAGGTCGTCGGCGAGGCCGCGGACGGCATGGAGGCATTGGGACAAATTGACGCGCTTCTCCCCGATATTGTAATTATGGATATAAATATTCCTGTTATGAACGGATTAAAGGTAATAGAGGTGAGCCGCGCAAAGCATCCTGAAACAGCATATGTAATAGTATCGGGATATGATGATTTTTCATATTGCCGCAAGGCTCTGCGTCTGCATATCACAGACTATATTTTAAAGCCCGTAAACTATGAAGAATTCGGTTGCTGCATCGACAATCTGAAAATATCCATGTATGAGAATAGAACAAGCGTTCATGCAAATCCCGAAAAGCGGGAGGAGCGTGTTATTTCGTCTATTACAAGGTATATGCAGGAGCATTTGTCGGAGGATATCAGCCTTTCCGTTCTTGCTGATGAGTTTCACTTGAATCCGCAGTATATCAGTCAGCTTTTTAAAAATGAGATCGGAGTGGGCTTTCTTGCCTATCTGACAAATATTCGCATAGAAAAAGCTAAAAAGCTGCTGCTCTCCACCGCCCTTTCCGTAACCGAAATATCGGCGTATGCAGGCTACGGCGATTACAGAGCTTTTACAAAGGTGTTTAAAAGGACGGAGGGCATTACGCCCTCACAGTTCAGACGGGAGTTTTTGGACAAAGGAGGAAAATAAACATGAGAAAAATTAACAGTATTGTATGGGGAATCGCATTGCTTGCGGTAAGCGCTGTGCTGATTCTTAATATATTTCAAATTACGGACATAGAGATATTTTTTGACGGCTGGTGGACACTGTTTATTATCGTTCCGAGCCTGATTGGACTGTTTACCGGACATGACAAAACCGCAGATATTATCGGACTGTTAATAGGAATATTCCTGCTTCTTGCCTGTCAAGACATTCTTGATTTTGATATGCTGTGGAAGCTTATCGTGCCTGTGATAATCGCCGTAATCGGAATTAAAATGATTTTCAGCGGCATTGGAAGAAACAGGGGATTTGTTAAAAGCATCGAAACAAACAGCAATAATATGAAAATTGCCTTTGCCGCTTTTTCGGGGCAGGATATCAATTTTGATAATGAAATATTTAAGGGAGCAGAGCTTACGTCAGTATTCGGCGGAATAAAATGCGATTTAAGAAATGCCGTGTTTGAAAGCGATACTGTAATAAATGTCTGCAGTATTTTCGGAGGAATGGATATTCTTCTCCCGGAGCATGTAAATATCAAGGTTAATTCCAATTCTGTTTTAGGCGGTATTGACAGCAAAAAACACCAAAATTCAAATGATAATCAGTATACTGTCCATTTAAACGGTACCTGCATTTTCGGAGGAGTTGATGTAAAATGAAAACCACAACAAATATTCTTTTGTCGGTATGCATGATTCTCTTATCTCTTATTCTGATGCTGATAATCGCCGCAGTCTTTGCTTTTTTGCCCATTGTAATGTCTTTGTTCCTGTGGCTTTAAGGAACGACTTGTATTTTTAAAAGCAGCGCAGAGGGACAAATGCTCTATCAAGTATATCCCTGCGCTTACAGAAAGCTTGAAATAATATAAACAACAGGAGGAAAATAAACATGAGAAAATCAATATGCGGAGCGGACTGTGATAACTGCGGTTACGGAAAAAACAACGGCTGCAAGGGATGCACAGAATCAAAGGGCTGTCCTTTCGGCAGAAAATGCTTCATAGCTCAATACATAAATACCGGCGGTATTGACAGCTACAATTCATTTAAAGAGAAGCTGACGGAAGAGTTTAACGCGCTCAACATTCCCGGTATGCCCAAAATTAATGAGCTGTTTCCGTTAAACGGCGCATTTGTAAATTTGGCATACCCGATGCCGAGCGGAAATGCCGTTAAGCTGCTTGATGATAATGAGATATACTTGGGTAATCAGGTTGAATGTGAATTTAATGACGGCGAACTTATCAAATGCTATGGGTTGGTTGCCGGAATGGATTTTTTATTGGTGTGTGAATACGGCAAAAACTGTACTGACCCCGAAATTGTGGTCTATAAAAAAAGATAAGCTCATAGAGCTTGCTGATAAAACTGAATTTAAACAGCGGTGATATAAACAGAAAGGCACTTTAATCTGTTTTTTATATAGCTTGCATTAAATACCCTGTATTTTAATCGTACTTAATGCAAGCGGTTAAGGTCTCTTTTGACTAAGTTTTCTTCATTGCATTGACTATAGAAAACTTAGTCAAAAGCATATAGCTTCAAATTTATATGTTTTGAAATTATGGTATAAATTATTGTTTGCTTGCCTAAAGCCTCCCTGCGACGCCGCTTGCGGCTTCGGAGGGAGGCTTCAAACAATAATTTTATTTTGCTACAAACCCAATATACTTATACCCTTTAAGAGCGTGTCCGTAACTGCTTCCCATTCGTCCTGTCCTATCTCCAGCAGATTTACATACTGTCCGGATTTATTAAATGAAAAGTCCCTGTCATACTCGTCTGAAACCGAGAAGCTTCCGCTGAGGGTGCATATTCCGTCAACTGCAAGCTCCGCATTATCATACGCAACCTTATCGTCTGTAACCTTCTTCCCGTACGCGTTAAAGCTTGCATTCCACCCATCCAGTGACAGCTTCGCTTTAATCATGCTGCTGCCTTCCTCAAATGTAAGGCTTCCGCTTTCTCCGAAATAAATATTTTCCGAGAGCCTTCCGCTGCTGCTGTTATGCACGCGCCTTACCGCGTTCTGCACATCATCATTTTTATAGTATATGATTTCATCAAACGGGTTACCTGCTCCGCGAAACGCTATTGTATTCTTAGTGTTACTCGTAACCCCCTCTGTTTCTATTTCCCGAAGCTGTGTTCCTATAAGCCTGAGTCTTATCACATTATCCTCTGTATTCTTCTGTAAGACAGATTTTATATATTCAACTGTTTTCTCATCCTCGGGATTTCCTGAAATACTCTCAATAAAAATGTCCGTTAAGCCGTCATAGCAGGCCTTTGTCAGATACATCTCATATTCCTTAGCCTGCTTTGTTTTTCCGTTGACGATTACCTTTGCTCCGCCTGCTTCGGATATATTAAAGGTGTCTCTGATGTCTGTCACTTCAGATGCCTGTGAATAAATATTCCTTACTATATTTTCCTTCTTATCGTCTATCAGCTTATATGCCTTGACAGGATTGCTCTCGGGTATTGTTACAATATCCTTAAATATTGAAGCATTCCATTTTTCCGCAAAGTCCGCGACGGGAATTTCAAACCCTCCGCTGAAAATCGGCATATTGACATAGAGCCGTTCCCTGTCCTTATAAGCCTCGAGCGTCATACCGTTTTCCAGACCTATTTCTGAAATTGTACACTTTCCGTCGCTGTTGCTTCTTACGGAAAAGCTCATGCCGCTAAGAACCGCGGAATCCGAAACGGTAAAATCCGCTTCGAGCTTTCCTCCGTCGTCAAGAAAATCTTCAAAAATTTCCTTCTCATCATCGTCAAAGTACTTAAACGTTTTTTCCGCATCATTTTTAGCATTGATAAGACTTAACGCAACAATTTTCTCGGGTGTTACAAAATGCCTGTATATGCCGTACATACCGCCCGCGATTAACGCGGCTCCGGCGCATACGGAAATTATTATGGTCGCTTTTTTTGATATCATATTATATCCTGCCTTATAAATATTTTTTCAGTTCCTCTATATTCTCCAGCTTCTCTGTGAAGAACGGAAAATCTCTCCTTATTCTGTCCACACAGCGTCTGCAGAAATCATAGCGCAGCTCCGGCATATCACGCATCTGCTGCTTCATGCCCCATGTGTGAGTGAAGTAATTTTCTCCGTTATCAAAAAGGCGCTCAAGATTCGAAAACTCCTTTATTTCAATCCCCATTCTCTTTGCCGCCATCGACATAAGCCGCTGCTCTGCAAACACCATGTATGTAAGATTGTCACCGTCGGCAGTATTGTCTATGAATTGCAGCGCCTCGTTGAGATAATCCTCCTTCAGCGCGTTATTCTTTATAACATAAAACGCGCAGTTTGACGGCTTCTCGCGCCAGTCAAGGTCGGGATGGAATATATAGCCGTACTTCATATTAAAATGATGTATATCCGGATAGACATCATTGTTGATTTCTTCCTTATGAATAACCGTCAGATCGCCCAGACTGTCAAAGGCTATTCTGTCCCACACGATAAAATCCGTGTCAAGCACCGCCACCGGCGCATTCTGCGACTTCAGGGCGTAAAGCTTTCCCGCCGCCCAGAAAATTTCGGGGTTTACGCTGTCGGGCATTTCATCAAGCGTTGTTTCAATGCTGTCCCAGATCCCGCACATCCCGCGCGATTCATAGAACTCCAGTCCCGCGCTGTCCGTTATCATTTTAATTGTTCCGTTCTTTTCGCGCCATTTGAGCGCCGAAAGAATTGTTGTAAGAATGTCAAAATCCTCTATAAAAAATCCTCCCGCGCTGTATATCCGCGGCTTTGTCCATGTTGAATGTATTGCCTCCATAGTGCTTCCTCCTCTATTTTTAATATCCGAACCGTTCAAAATCCGACACGGTCTTAACCGAAAGTGTTACGCCGTCACCCTGCGACAAAATAGATGTTTCAAGCTGAGGGTGGCTCATAAGCGCGTCTATATATTCGCGCAGTCTGTGTATGATCGTCACCTTGCGGCGCGCAAAGTGACCGTCGTCCGCTGTCATGCCCTTGAACAGAATATTGTCCGAGATCAGCAGTCCGCCTTTTTTAAGAAGTCTTACCGCGTCGTCAAGCATATACAGATAATGCGCCTTCGGCCCGTCAAGGAAAATGATGTCGAAAATCTCATCCTCGTCTATATATGCCAGATAATCCTTTGCGTCCGCCTCAACTACCTTTATTGTTCCCTCAAGCCCCGCTTTTTTTACATTTTCCCGCGCGGTTTTTACCATTTCGGGATCATATTCGAGAGTCAGTATCTGCCCGCCCTGTATAATGCCCTGTGACATAAGTATTGAGCTGTAGCCGATCGCGCAGCCGACCTCAAGTATCCTTGACGGCTTTACAAGCTTTGTTATAACCGAAAGAAGCCGGGCTGTTTCCGGCTCGGCTATCGGTATCTTGTTTTCCTCCGCGTACTTTTCAAGACCTCTCAGAAATTCATCCTTCTGCATAGTCTTTTCGCGTATATATGACGTCACATACGGTGTGACGATCGCATTCAGATCGTAATCCATTACTGCTTCTTTGAGTCCTCGTTTTCCATAGCTGACGAATCAACGCTCATAGTAAGATCATTCGACTCCATTGCCTTTACATGATCCTCATATGTCGTTGAGAAAATATGCTCTCCACTCTTGCTCAGACAGAAATAATACGCGTCCGTGTCATCGGGATATAACGCCGCCGCGATACATGCCGCGCCCGGATTGCATATAGGTCCTACCGGAAGTCCCGCGTTTACATATGTATTATACGGTGAATCAATCTGCGTATCCGCTATTGAAAGAATCGGCTTGCGTTCTCCGAGTATATACTGCACTGTCGCGCAGGACTGAAGCTTCATTCCCGAGTTCAGTCTGTTATAAAATACTCCGGCGACCTTAGCCCTTTCCGTATCCTCATCCGTTTCACGCTCCACAATGGATGCCAGCGTTATTATCTGGTCAACCGACATTCCCAATTCCGCGGCGCGGTCGTAATATTCCTCTATAAAGGTTTCGTCAAAGGATTTCAGCATGAGATTTACAATTTCCTTAGCCGTATAGGTTTCAGGAATTTTGTATGTAGCGGGGAAGAGGTAGCCCTCGAGCTTTCCGGTTCTGTCCGGTATATTTTCAAGAAATCTGTAATCATACAATGACGGGTCAAGCGCTTCCATAAAGCCTTCCGCTCCGGCAAGTCCCGCATCCGAGAGCGCCTGCTGTATCTGCCTTGCCTCATAGCCCTCCGGTATAACCACTGTTACCGTGTCTCTGTCAACGGTTATAAGCTCCTGCAGAATGTCCTCATAGCTCATCCCGCTGCGGATCGTTACCGCTCCCGGCTGATACTTGTTGTCATATCCGCCGAGCTTTGATATTATTCTGAAAGCGGCAGGATATTTAATGATCCCATTTTCCTTAAGATTATCGGCAACAACCGACGCGCCTTCTCCTTCAGCCACGGTTACCGTTATATCATTACCTATACTTATTCCGTTACTGTCACTAAGTATTACTCCGAAGCCCACGGCGCCTGCAAGTATAATTACCGCGATAATTATAACGAACACCTTCCACGCCGCAAAGCCTGTTTCTTTAACTCTTATTCCCATAGTAACCCTCCTTACAGGGTATATTGTATATTATTTTTGCTTTTTCGTCAAGTATTTTCAGCGATTTTCCTACTTTTGCGTACAAAAATCGCCGTTTATAAAGGTCATAACGCATTTTGCGCCAAAATTTACAGGCAGCTTATCAAATACTGCGATATCCGCATCCTTTCCCACCTCAAGGCTGCCCACTCTGTAGTCTATACGGCAGTTCTTTGCGGCATTTATTGTTATCGCACAGAGCGCCTTCTGAGCGTCCATCCCGCGGCTCACCGCCATTGCCGCGCACAAGGGGAGATTCTCTATTGTTATCTCGGGATGGTCGGTTATTATTGCGACGCTTAACCCTCTGTCCGAAAGATTTTTATAGGTGTCAAACGAAAGATTTTTAAGCTCCGGCTTGCTGCGGTCCGTAAGGGTAGGACCGAGATTTACCGGCAATCCCTCGCGCTCCAGAACGTCCGCCACGATATCGCCGTCTGAGCAGTGCTCTATAGTAACATCTATATCAAATTCCTTTGCGAGCCTTATAGCGCTGCATATATCGTCGGCGCGGTGGGCATGGATTTTAACAGGTATCTCTTTATTGATCACAGGCAGCATCGCCTCAAGCTTCATATCAAAGTCCGGGCGGTCGTTTTCCTCGCTGTCCTCCTCATATTTTTTAAGCTCGTCACGGTAATTTTCCGCTTTGAACAGTGTCTCGCGAATGACTGCAAGAGTTCCCATTCTTGTTACCGGAGCCTGATCCTTTTCATTATATACGGTCTTTGGATTTTCACCCAGCGCCATCTTCATCGCGCAGGGCGCCTTTACTATCATATCGTCAACGCATACTCCCGCTGTTTTTACCGCGGCAAACTGCCCGCCGATCGCGTTTGCGCTCCCCGGTCCTGTTACAACGGTCGTAACCCCGGCTTTTCTCGCCTCGGCGAAGGCCCTGTCCTGCGGGTAAATTCCGTCAATGGCTCTCAGGTGCGGTGTTACGGGGTCGCTGTCCTCGTTCGCGTCCGCGCCCTCAAAGCCTACGGAATCCCCGAAAAGTCCCACATGGCAGTGCGCGTCAATAAGACCCGGAACTGCATATCTCCCTCCGGCATCGATCACCTCATCAACCGCTCCGTCATATGCGTTGCCTACAAATCTGATTTTATCATCAAACACAATTACGCCGTTTTCGTATTCCGATCCCGCGCAGGTGATTATATGCGCGTTTTTAAGCATTTTCACAGCGTTCACCTCTGAAGAACGTAATTAATGGCGCTTGCAGCCGCTATCGCTCCGTCCGCCGCGGCGGTCACTATCTGTCTTAAAGGCGATACACGGCAGTCGCCCGCCGCAAATATTCCCTTTACATTTGTCGCCAGATACATATCCGTCTTTACAAAGCCGCGCTCGCAAAGCTTTACACCGCACTTTTTCGCGACAGTGTTTTCCGGCTCTATTCCTATAGCGACTATTACTCCCGCTGCCGCTATAAAGCCTTTCTCTCCGGTTACGACATTTCTTGCCATAACCTTTTCAAGTCTTGACGTGCCCTCAAAGGCATCCGCGACCATATCTGTATAAATAGTGATCTTCGGATTTTCCTGCGCCTTATCCATAAGCACCTTTGACGCTCTGAACCTCTTTGAACGGTTCATTATAAACACATGCTCACAGAAGCCCGCAAGATAGAGCGCGTCCTCGATCGCCGTGTTTCCGCCGCCGATAACAACGGTGTCCTGTCCCTTGAAAAACGCTCCGTCGCAGGTCGCGCAGTAGCTCACACCCGCGCCCGCAAGCTCCTCCTCGCCCGGTACTCCGAGCTTTTTGGGGCTTGCGCCGGTTGCTAAGATTATCGTCTTTGTCTGATATTCATTCTTTCTCGTCTTTACGGTTTTAACATCACCGTCCGCGTTTATAATATCGCGCACTGCCTCCGACTTTATCTCAACATCGAACTTTTTAGCGTGCTTTTCAAATTCCTCCATGAGCTTGGGACCCGCCGGCGCGTCCCAAAAGCCCGGATAATTGTCCACCTCATAGGTTCTCGCAGCCTGTCCGCCGCAGGAAAGCTTCTCAAGCAGAAGCGTCTTCATTCCGCCGCGCATTGCGTATATCGCCGCGCTGAGCCCGGCGGCGCCGCCGCCGATTATAATTATATCATACATAACGTATACACTCCATTCATTAATGATTATATCAACCTTATTATATTATACAACAAAAGTGTCAATTAAACAAGAGGGAGGCGCGAAAAAAAGAGACGGTTTTGATCCCGTCTCCTTATGCCATTCTGTTAATCATCATAGTAATAGTTATCATCATCGTCATTTTCAATGATAACCGTGCGGCTGTCACTGTCCCACTGTACATCCGAATCAAGCGCTTCGGATATGAAACGCAGCGGAACCATGGTTCTGTCGTTATTTATTTCCGGCGCGGATTCAAGAGCATACTTCTTACCGTTGACTGTGGCGTTCTTGTTGTCTATCTGCATGATAACAGCCTTGTCGTCCTTGGTCATTGTTATCTTTTTGAGCCTGTCGTCCCACTGGATATTGGCGTTGAGCGCGTCCGCTACCGCTCTTAACGGAACGAGCGTCACATCGTTCTTTATATACGGCTGCGCGTTGTCATACGCTGTAAAGTCAAGGTCAATGCCGTTTACAAAGATACCTATCGCCTCATCGTTAAGCTCCTTTTTAAGCTGAGCTATTTCCGCAAGTATTTCAAGCTTTGTTTCGGCATCTGCGCTCTTGAACAATGCCTTTATCTGATTAATGCAGTCCCTTGTATCAAGCTGTGATGAATCCTTAAGCTGCTTCTTTTCATTAAAGCTGTTTTTTGCCTCCTGCGGTGTTACGATTATAATCTTTTCAACCACCTGTGTTCTTGGCGGTTCGGGTATTCTCGGCGGCTGCGGCTGTCTCGGTGGCTCCGGCTGTCTCGGCGGTTCGGGCTGCTTTGGCGGCTGCGGCTGCTGTGGAGCCTGCGGCTGCGGAGGTTGATTTCCGTAATTTCCGTTCAGATACTGATTCTGCTGATTTGACTGCTGATGTGTCGGCTCCTGTGTCGGCTCCGGCTGTGATGTGACCTGTATCGCAGGCGCCTTTGTCGGCTTTGCCTCCGGCTGTTTTTCCGGCTGCGCAGGGGGTTGTGGCGTAGTTACAGGCTCTGCCGTTATTACGGGCGCCGGAGTCTCTGTAACCGGCTCTGGTGTTGCAACGACCGGTTCCGGTGTTGCTATAGGCTCAGGAGTTGCTACAGGCTCAGGTGTTACTTCAATCGGCTCCGGCTGTTTTTCCGCAACAGGCGTAGGAATTTCTGCGGGGGCTTCAGACATTTCATCTTCATTGTGCTTTTGGAGGTCTTTTATCTCCTCCTGCTGTCTTTCCTGGTGCTTCTCCTGCTGCTGTCCTGTGTCCTGCGCCGCGGTTGCCGCAGCAGGTATACACATTGCGGTTGTCAAAATTAATGCTATAAGTTTTTTGGACATATAAAACATCTCCCTCTTATAATATATATAACCTTTAATAAAGCGCTTTCACATATAACACTTTTTAAAATCCGAAAATGTTGCAGTTTTCTAAAAAAATTTAAAAATTTTTTCAGCGGAACATCATATAATCAGTTCCGCATCTGTTATATCCGATCTTATATAATTGCAGCTGTCGTCTGAAATCCTCCATGCTGTCCGCGTTAAACGATACATTACCATTTTGTTCATCCGCATTAAACGGCTTCATTTCGGCAATGTAACGGAATTTCCGCTCATTTTTTTCGGTACGCAGGGATATAAGTCTGTTTCTCGCCCACATGGGCAGCTTCTGGGCTATCTGTTCATTAATCTCCGGCTTTTCTTCGTTTTCCATAATTATTTATCACTGTAATATCCTCGGCACTGCTTGACAATAATCATATCCGACTCAATTTCATAAACAAGTCTGTCCTTATCGTTAATACGTCTGCTCCAGTTTTTGCTGCTTCCTTTCAGCGCCTCCGGCTTTCCTTCTCCTGAAAATGGATTCCGTTGTATGTCCTTCAACAGAGAATTTATTTTTTTTAAGGTTTTTTTATCCTGCATCTGCCAATACAGATATTCATCCCATGCGTCCTCGGCGAATCGGATATCACTCACCTGCCATCGCCTCCAGCTCATCCATCGTCTTTGTTACAATTTTTCCTTTGAGAACCTGTTCATCAGCTTTTTTTATCTGCGCCATGTTAGCTTCTGAATAAAACGGATCAATCGGCGCAACAATATCAAAAGGGATTTTGCGATCGCGCAAAGCCCTTTTTGCATAGATCATGAAAAAGGTGGTTAAATTCATTCCCATTTCGGCGCACATTTCATCCAGATCCTTTTTCATGTTATCATCAAATCTTAAGCTTACTGTTGTCATAATATCACATCCCTTCAAAGCTATTATACGTCAAATTGAATTAAAATGCAAGAATTTTAATTCAATTTCTTGCATTTTGCATTTAATATTGCTGTCTATCTTTTTACATGCTTTTTTATTCTGGGATCGCGTCCGTAGAAGTTCTTCCCCTCATCACCCCTGCACAGGAAAAAGCAGAGTGATACAACCGAGCCTACGCCCACGACAAGGTTAAGCAGCACCCACCATCCGGTTCTGCCCAGATCGTGCCAGCGTCTGCTCATTACCGCAAGAGAGGGGATAAGCGTAAACAGAACATACGCTCCCAAAAGATATGTGAAAATGATATGGGCAGCGCCCGTCTGAAACTTTGCCTGAAAAAGCATAAGAATAAGAACGACTGCCGCGTTGATAAGGGCAAAGCTCCAAAATTCTCTCCTTGTCGCGCGTCCCTTAAACTGCGCGTATTTTTTTATACACTTTATATATGAACTCATTTTATTCTCCTTACAGCCACTCATCAATACGCTTTGTAAACCGCTCCGAGCCGACATCATAATTCAGATGCCCGCTGTCGTAAAAGTATTCCTCGCCGAACTCATCCTCCAGATCAAGCACATCAAGATTATACTTATTTATTATTTCGTTTGCCTGTGCTTTTACGTCCTTTACAAGCTGCGGCTTTTCGCAGGACGGATTCCACGGCATCCATACAATGCGTACCCTTATTTCATTATCCTTGCAGTACTTAATTACCCTTTCAAGAGCCTCCATATTCTTTGAATAATCCGAAAGCGGCTTGCTGAAAAACATTTCCTCATACTGCTCCATCTTATCCTGCAATACCGCGTCCGCCACTCTGCCGTGATACACGTTCTTTTTCTGATAGGTGTATGTCATTGGCGGCACGCTCTCGCCGTTTATAAGCCGCTCAAAGCAGCCGGTTATCAGCGGATAAAAGCGGTCGCGCTGAAAATACGCGTACGGCTGATAAAGCTTTTTATGCCATATATAAGTCGGATTTGTTTCAAAATTATCATATAACGTGAGATAATTAAGACCTATAACAAGCTCGGAGCCTATATTTATATACCTTTCGTTAATAAGCTCCCATAAATCGGTCACAACTCCGTCGTCAAGACCGCAGTTTATATAGCCCGAGCTGCTCTTATCCTCCATATATGCCGATATTACTACGGAATTTCCGAAAAACACCTTATCCCAGACCTCTTGGGGGTGGTCATGCTGTGTTATTTCAAAATCGTTCTGAACGAATATATTGCTGTTTACTATGAAATTGTTATGACTGAGCCAGACATCCCCCGCGAATACTGCCAGTACAAGCAGCAGAAGCAGCGGTATTTTTACTGTCTTTTTCATTATAACCTCCCGCGCGGCTTATTTTATAAAGCCTCTCATTATTTCAAAAAACTGTTCTGTCGTCACCGTGAACAGAAGTGTGTTAAACGCGAATGCAGCGTTTACTATAAAGCACCTGAATATATATACCGGCTTTTTCATCTTCCTTTTATCGGCTCTTGTCAGTCCGAACAGATTTTCAAGTCCGAGACAGAGACCGTTATATATTCCGCCCACAACATATGGCAGCGTAAAGCCGTGCCACATTTCCATTACAAACATTGTCGCAAAGCCGACCAGAGCCGACGCCACACGTCCGAGCCGCTTGCCGTTGAGAACTACAAAAATATGATCTCTTACCCAGTCCGACAAGGTAATATGCCAGTTGCGCCAGAATATAGTAAACGATGCCGACGAAAGCGGCTTGCGGAAGTTCTCCGGAACCGTAAAGCCCATTGCCGAGCCTGTCGCTATCGCAAGGTCGCTGTAGCCGGAAAGATCAAGATATACAGTGAGATAGCTCAGAGCCACAAGCGCTATGCACCAGTACCAATGCAGCTCCATGCCTAAAATACGATTGAACACCGTTGATACAAACCACAGCACAACCATCTTTTTAAACATTCCGCGGATAAACCTTTTTACATATGATATGAAATCATCAAAGGTAAGCTTTTTCGGATTTTCGTAAACCCTTATCCAGTCACGGTACCTGAATATCGGTCCGGCGGTAAAGGTGGGGAAGAACAGCATATAATTTGCGTATGCCAGAAACGGAATTCTCATTTCCGTATAATATACAAAATACAGCGCGTCGATCGCCCGCAGCATATGATACGCTATTCCGATAAAGGTTATTATCACCGGAAGCTGGGGGAAAAACTCGTGCATCCTCCCGTAGAAAAACGGCACGGTACACAGCAGGCTGAACACCACAAACATGGTTTTTTTCAGTGTTCTGCGCCGCCGCAGATTACATACAAGAATATATGTAATAAGCATATATCCCACACTGAAGGCAAGCAGCTGCCACGAAATAAGCCCTATTACCGCCATGTTTGCAAATATCAGTGCATGCGGCGCAAGGCTCTTTCTGAAAAACAGGCGCGTAATACCCGAAAACAGCAGCATCGCTCCGGTCGCGATAAGCAGCATAACTAAGGTGTCTGTTTCAAGATACCACATATATTAAATTCCCTTCGTTAATTATCCGAGCTTGCTGTCAACCACGGCAGCGATCTCATTTACTGTGTTCATCGGGAACAGGGTGATGTCCTTCTGCGTGATCTTTATATTGAACTCCTGCTCAATGAAATGAATTATTTCGACAGCGCCGAAGCTGTCTACAAAGCCTTCATTAAAAAGGTGCACGTCATTGTCAAAATCGGGATCGTCGCCAATGTCAAACTGATTTTTTATAAATTCGCTTATTGTTTCCGTTGTTGTCATTTTAAATACATCCTTTCGATTAATTGAAATATTCCTTTTTCAAGGTCTGCCTGTCGATTTTCCCGCTCGGAGTGTGGGGGAAAGCAGGCATTGAAATTATCCTCTGCGGCACCATATATGCCGGTATATATTTCTTTAACTCCATATTGAATTTACGCTGCACTATCTTCGCGGCCGTTTCAAGAAAAAGAACAATTTCCTCCTTATCCGCGTTGAACATCGCGCAGCAGCTCTTTATATCATTCATCGCCGCCGCTGCCGCCTCGATATCGCCAAGCTCTATGCGGTTTCCGCGCAGCTTTATCTGGCTGTCGGCGCGGCCTATGAAAATTATATTCCCGTCCTCCGCCTCATATACAAGGTCGCCGGTGCGGTATATTCTGTCATGATATTTATTGTTCAGCGGATTCTGAATAAAAGCTTTTGCGGTTATCTCCGGCGAGTTCCAGTAGCCCATCGCTATTCCACTGCCGCCGATGCAGAGCTCGCCCTGCTCGCCCGATCTGCAAAGCTCATTATTCTCATTAAGGATAATCGCTTTCATATTCGCGCACGGTATTCCTATCGGCAGCGTTTCTCCCGCCTTATACTCACGGTCAACAACATAGTATAAAACTATGTCCGTTGATTCCGTCGGGCCGTACATATTCACAAATTTACATTCGGGATATGCGTCTATCCACTCGTTAAGCTGCTTTATCGGCATAACCTCTCCGGCAAAAAGAATGAGCTTGAGCGTATCGACCTTTTTCATATTTAATACGCCGGAATTTGCAACGCTTATCATTACGGTTGGTACCCAGAATATCACCGAGATTTTTTCCTCCCGCATGAAATCAAACAGCATTTCGGGATACATGAAAAGCACCTCGGGAATTATGACCGTTTTACAGCCGAGATACAGCGCGAGGAACATATCAAATACCGAGTTGTCAAAGTGAAACGCGCTCTGCATTCCTATTATGCTTTCCTTATCTATCTCAAATGTATCGCTCAGCCATTTTGTATAGTCCAGTACCGCCCTGTGGGATATTGTAACACCCTTGGGCGTTCCCGTTGAGCCGCTTGTATACATAATATATGCCGGATCAAGGTCGGTTGAATTTCTTATTACATTATTAATGCGGTCATAATCTGCCGCCGTTTTTACAAGCTCGTCATACACAAGAGCCGTTATTTCTATGCCCGCCGCTTTAAGCCGTTCCTTGCCCTCACCGTCCGTTATAACGGCGCAGGGGCAGAGATTTTTTGCAGTCGCTTCAAGCCTCGCCATAGGGACATTATAGTCCATCGGAACATAAGGACTGCCCGCAAGCATACTTCCCATAAATGACACTATTGATTTTATGCTTTTCGGAAGATATATCATAACAGGCCTTGTTCTGCCTGTTTCAACTCTTTCCATAAGTCCCGACGCGGCTGCGCAGGTGCTTTCCTTTAATCCGATAAAGCTTATCTCTGTGTCCTTGTCCTTAAAGGCGATGTCGTTTCCGTATAGCTGTGCCGCTCTTAAAACAAGCTCCGCGGCGGAGGTGTAGTTTACAGTCATTGTTATATCCCCCTCAGTCACGGCTTTGCCGTGCCAGCTCCCCCGGAGGGGGCGCCAAGATTGGTGAGTGACTTTTTCAGCGTCACCCTGTCTATTTTGTCGTTTGCCGTATGCGGAAACGCCTCCATTACAACAAGCTTTCCCGGCAGCATATATTTCGGAATATATTTTTTCAGCTCATTATTGAACTTTCTGAGAACAAGCGCATAGCAGCTTTCTACAAATAATACTATCCTCTCATTCTCCGCGTCAAACACGGCGCAGGCTCCCTTTACTCCCTCAACCGCCATTGCCGCGCACTCTATCTCGCCAAGCTCTATACGGTTTCCTTTGACCTTGACCTGATTGTCCATTCTGCCGTCATACATAATAAGTCCCTCGTCATTTATATATGCAAGATCGCCGGTGCGGTATATCCTTTCCTCATAGAACGGATTTGCCGGATTCTGAATAAACGCTTTTTCTGTTAAATCCGGTCTGTTCCAATAGCCGAGAGACACTCCCGTGCCTATAACGCAAAGCTCGCCCTGTTCGTTTGTCTTTGCGATTTCGTTCTTCTCATTGAGAATTATTATCCTCATATTCTCACACGCGCGCCCGATAGGGAGGGGGTCGGCGTCATTAAACTCACGGTCAACTATATAATAAGTACATACGTCGCTTATTTCTGTGGGGCCGTAAAGGTTCGCGTACACAGCGTCGGGATGATTTTTCCGCCATATATTAAGCTGTGTGTTCGGCATGACCTCGCCGCAAAACGCGACGGTTTTAAGCGACGGCATTTTAATTTCGGACAGCGCGCCCGAATTTGCCACATTTATCATTACCGTAGGCACCCAGAATATTACCGTAATTTCATTATCCCTTATAAACTCCGGCAGCTTGGACGGGAACATGAACAAGGTTTCGGGAATAATGTTCATCTCCGCTCCTGTAAGAAGCATTGAATATATATCAAAAATAGAATTATCAAAATAGAACGGCGCCTGATTGCCGAGCTTTGTATTCTCATCTATCCCAAAGGTTCTCTTTACCCATAGCGCGTAGTCAACCGCTCCGCGGTGGGGAACAGTCACGCCCTTAGGCTCTCCTGTCGAGCCGCTTGTAAACATTATATAAATAGGGTCTGTGTCAATAACCCTGTCAAGAACCTCATAAACCGCCTTTTCATCCGCCTCTGCCTCTGAAAGCTCTCTGTAAAGATGAATATGTATTCCCTTGGGAATATCCATTGTCCTTACCGTTTCCATGCCGCTCTCATCGGTTATGAGATGTCCGCGTCCCTCAAGCTTGTCTACAATTTTCTGTATTCTGTTTGCCGGCATATCGTACGCAACCGGCACATAGGGATTTCCCGAATACATCGCGCCCATAAAAGACGCTATGCAGAAACGGCTTTTCGGCAGATAAACCATCACAGGCTCCGCCATATATCCCTCCGATGCGGAATTTATAAGCTCCGTTCCGATTGAAAGCCCTCGGTCTCTAAGCTCGTTAAAGCTAAAGCTTCCGCTCTCATCGGTTACGGCTGTTTTGTTACCATATTTCTCTGCGGCAGCGTCAAGCAGACGAACCGCGCTGTTCGGCATTATCATTTTTAAGCCTTTCAGCTCCTTTCACAAAACTCCTATTACGTCATTAAACATTATATCACCAAATATTTATTATGTCAACAACAAATGTCTTATGTTACCTATATACCGCGGCAATCCTTAAATTTTGGTTTACATGATCTGATGTCCGGCAAGATACATAGTTCCGTATATTCCGAACAGCATTGCCGAGCCGAGAATGAAACCAAGCTGAATCTTTTCGTTCTTTTCTGTAATTTCTGCAAGTATTATATATAATGGAATGTTAAGCGCCGCATAGCGAGCTCCGCTCATTGACCATGTTATTCCCGTATTCAGAATAAAATAAGCTATAAAATATATTGTATAAACACTTCTGTGTCTATAGCAGAAAACGGCTATAATTATTGCTTCTATCGTATATGCGGCAGTCTGAGGAATGAACAGATCCATTTTGCTTATCCAACTGCGTCCACTGCTCAGTGTATCGTTCCACATATTCTGAAGCCCTTTACCGAAATAGCAGGATGTATGGACCCAGAATTTCTGCTGGTACTCCATAAACTTAAAAAAACTTCCTGTATAATGGTAATTTATCAGCAAATATACGAGCACACCGCAAGGAATTATTAAAACCCATATCCCTTGTTTCACGCATTTTGCGAAAAATTCCTTATATTTTTTTGTCTGAATAAGCGGTGAATTAGATTCCGTTATTTCCATAATAAACGGTATAACTATGAGTACGCCCGCAATTCTTGACATTGCGGCAAAACATCCCGCAATGCCTGCATACATCCATTTTTTCCTGCTTATGTAATACCATGACAGAACGGTTGTAAAAAGGAAAACACTTTCGCTCATCATTCCTCCGAGAAAAAAAGCGAACGGGGCAACAGATAAATATATACATGCCAGTATACCGATACGCCTTCCGTACTCCCCTGCGACAAGCGCATATAAAAAAGGCATTGCGCCGCTGTATGCAAATGTTGAAACCACAAGACATGCATAGCGTGTGTCTTTTATAAAGATATGAAACAAGCGTACCAACCACGGATACAACGGAAAGAAAACACAGTTAATGGGTTCGTTTTCTTCAAGCATTCCCATATAACCATTATCTGCAATAGATATGTATCGAAGCGCATCCCAACGGTTCCATGAATTTAATATGAAGTCAACAGTAAGCTTGTCCGGCTTCAGCATAAGAACAATAGATATAACACTGATAAAATATATTGCAAGCCTGAATAATAGTGCCGCAATAAAAATTTTAAACATTGTTTCCGGCGTAACGGATATTCCTTTATGAACAGGCATTTTGAAATTCTTTTGACATGCTTCTATTCCCAAAACAGGAAGAAAACGAAAAACTGCGAATAGTACCGTTCCCCATATAACTATGCTGAATAATATATTGAATATCATATTATTATCTCCCCCGTATGTTAATAATGCCGCTGTTATTATATCACCAAATATTTATCATGTCAACAGAAAATGTTTGTACATCACTCTATTTACTTTTTTAAAAATTTGTGTTATTATATATTTAATTTAAAAAGGAAAGGGATTTTATTATGTACAGTTCTGCATTTTATAAAATGGAGGCGCGGAAAAGGTTAATGGGGAATTACGGCCCCGCTTTTGTCGGCACGCTTATATATATGATACCGAGCTATCTGGTGTATCTTATAGGGTATCTCACCGGACAGTTCACAGGCTTTAACACTGCCATAACCTATTTTTTGAATATAATATTTGAAATTTTTGTTTTTAATATTTTCATGGTGGGATATATGCGCTTTCTTCTAAATATTAAGCCCGCGGACGGCACCGAGGAAAAACGCTTTGATTTCAATGATGTTCTCTCCGGATATACAAACGGCTTTAAGAACACATTGAAAACCATGTTCCTGCGCGATCTTTATCTGCTGCTGTGGGGACTTATTGCAATAATCCCTATGGTTCTGTATATCGGAATTATCGCTTATCTTTCGGTAACAACAGACACTATATCAAATATCTATAATATGATGCTTCAGCTTATCGACAGTCCTTCACCGGATATGCTTAACAATATATCGTCATATATTATCGAGAACTGCGCTTATCTGCCTGTTATGTCATTTATCGCTATGATCGCCACTTTTGTGTGCATGGTACCGGTTATATATAAGAGCTATGAGTACAGCGCAATACCTATGATACTTGCGGAAAATCCCGATATGGGAACAAAGGATATTTTTAAGCGTTCCTTTAACATCATGCACGGCTTCAGATGGAAATACTTCTGTATACAGCTTTCGTTTATACTGTATATGTTCCTTACGGCGATCGTGTTTACCGTTTCTTTGTCAGTGCCGGTATATTATTTTGCGCAGGCGCTGCTTATGCCGTATCTGTGGATGACGCTGCTTGCTTTCTACACACAGCGCAGAGATGTTATTCTTTATAATATTTCGGTTTACGGGAATAATTAAGGTTGAAAATAACCCGTATTTATGCTATAATTGTTTTCAACAGAGGAAAGGATATTTTAAATTATGAAGATTTCTATTATCGGTCTCGGACTTATAGGTGGCTCGATGGCAAGACGTCTGCGCGGCTTTCACGACTGCGTGATAGCGGCTTATAACAGAACAAGGGAGAGCCTTGACCTCGCTCTTGCCGACGGAGTTATTGACGAGGCGTATAACACTCCCGGAGAGGCTATGGAGGACGCCGACCTTATAATCATGTGCCTTTATCCGCAGCTTAATATAGATTTTGTGCGCGATAACCTCAACAGGCTCAAGCCCGGCGCGGTCATAACGGACGTTACGGGAGTAAAGGGCTTTATCGTCCGCGAAATGAAGAAAATTCTGCCGGATAATGTCGAATTTATCGGCGGACACCCAATGGCGGGCAGAGAGGTCGGGGGATATAAAAGCTCAACAGACACACTGTTTGACAATGCGCCGTATGTAATTACGCCGGATAAGGACAGCAGGCCGGAAACAATAGAGCTTATAAGAGAAATGGCAAAGTACATAGGCTGCCGCGTTGTTACGACAACCTCGCCGGACGAGCACGATTCCATTATCGCCTACACCTCACAGCTTATGCACATAGTAGCCGTTGCGCTCTGCGACAATCCGCTGCTTGAAAGGGCGGGAGCGTTCGCCGGCGGAAGCCTTCAGGACTGCACAAGGATAGCGGTTATAAACGAAAAAATGTGGAGCGAGCTTTTTGTTGAAAACAAGGAGCAGCTTGCAAGGCGCATCACCGAATTTCAGGACACGCTTGAAACAATGAAGCAGGCAGCGCTCAACGACGACCGTGAAACTCTTGAAAAAATCATGAAGCACGGCAAGGAACAGAAATTAAAATGGCTTACAAGGAGCTGATATAATATGCCGAGAACAGCACAGGAGCAGGAGGGACTTTCCCTTCTCGGAAACAAAAAAACAGTATACAGGGACGATTACGCGCCGGAGGTTCTTGAAACCTTTATAAACAAGCACCCGGACAACGATTACATGGTGACCTTTAACTGTCCCGAATTTACAAGCCTTTGTCCTATCACTGGACAGCCGGACTTTGCGGAAATAAAAATCAATTACATTCCGGGCGAAAGAATGGTAGAATCAAAGTCGTTAAAGCTGTATCTTTTCAGCTTCCGCAACCGCGGCGACTTCCACGAGGACTGCGTGAATATAATCATGAAGGATCTCGTTAAGCTTATGGACCCAAAATATATTGAGGTCAAGGGCATATTCACGCCGCGCGGCGGTATCTCGATCTATCCGTTTGCAAACTACGGACGCAAGGGTACAAAATATGAGAAAATCGCGGAGGAGCGTCTTTTTAATTCGCTCTCACTGCACTGATAATATAAGCAAGAGGTAACACAAGATGAAAAAAGCATTGGTTGTTTTATCAGGCGGTCAGGACAGCACCACCTGCCTTTACTGGGCTGCTGACAAGTTCGGTAAGGAAAATATTACGGCTGTCGGTTTTGATTACGGTCAGCGTCATAAAAAGGAGCTGGAGTGCGCGGCTGATATATGCAAAGATGAGGGGATAAAATATGAGGTTATCCCGACACCTATAATAAATCAACTTTCGGCAAACTCGCTTACACGCTCCGATATACCCGTTGAGGAAACAAAGCCGGAGGGCGCTCCGCCGAACACCTTCGTTGAGGGCAGGAACCTGCTGTTCCTCTCTTATGCGGCGATATACGCAAAGACCCACAGCATAACGGAGATCGTTACGGGCGTATGCGAAACGGACTTTTCGGGCTATCCCGACTGCCGCGATATATTTATTAAGTCGCTCAACGTCACGCTCAATCTCGCGATGGAATATAACTTTGTAATACACACGCCGCTTATGTGGCTCGATAAGTCCCAGACCTGGGAGCTTGCCGATAAGCTCGGCGTTATCGATAAAATATATAACAAAACGCTTACCTGCTATAACGGCGTTATAGGCGAGGGCTGCGGACATTGTCCGGCATGCTTTTTAAGACGGCGCGGTTATGAGCAGTTTATGGAGAAAAAGAAAAATGTATGAGGTAAAAAAGAGAATTGAGATTTCCGCCGCGCATCAGCTTAAATTAAGCTATGAATCAAAGTGCGAAAATCTCCACGGTCACAACTGGATCATTGATGTGTATCTCCGTTCGGACACTCTTAACGCGGATGGAATGGTGATGGACTTCACCCATATCAAGAAACAGGTTCAGGATAAGTTCGACCATAAGGTGATAAACGATGTTGTGGACTTCAATCCCACAGCCGAAAATATGGCAAAATATATCTGTGACGCTCTTTCGCCCTGCTGCTACAGGGTTGACGTTCAGGAAAGTATTGACAACATAGCCTCCTATATTAAATAAACACTGACGGGAAAGGATAGATACAAATGCTTATTTCCGAAATATTTGACAGTATCGACGGCGAGGGAATACGCACGGGACAGCTGTGCACCTTTATAAGGGTTGTCGGCTGCAATCTGCGCTGCTCCTACTGCGATTCGATGTACGCTGTAGAGCCGGAAAAATACAGCGATGTTAAACCAAAGGAAATGACCGTCAGCGAGATACTCTCATATGTGAACAGACGCTATAAGCGCGTAACTCTCACAGGCGGGGAGCCGCTGCTGTTCCCGGAGTCGATAAAGCTTGTGAACAGCCTTTGTCAGCTCGGCTATGAGGTCAATATTGAAACAAACGGCTCATGCGATATAACCGCCTTCCGTAACCTTATAAAATGTAATGAAAATCTGTTTTTTACGATTGATTTCAAGCTGCCCTCAAGCGGCGAGATGTACAGCATGCGCCTTTCAAATTATGACGAGCTGCAAAAGCGTGATGTTTTAAAGTTTGTTATAGGCTCGGAGGAGGACGCCGAGGTCGCAGCCTCTTACGCCCATAATTTAATTGAAAAATACGGAGATGACGCGCCGTATATTTTCTGTGGCACAGTGTTTTGCAAATACGAATTAAAGGACGTAATTGAGCTTTTTATGAAGGACCCCGTTTTAAAGGATGTCCGCTTTCAGATACAGATGCACAAAATCATCTGGGATCCGGACGCGAGGGGAGTATAAGCATAGGAACGGAGGATTTTTATGAGACAGTGTATGGATTCGGACAATCTGCACCGCAGACTGAAAAAAATAATAGGACAGGTTCAAGCTATTGACCGTATGATTGATGAGGATATTCCGTGCGAGGATATTCTCGCGCAGATAAACGCCGCAAAATCCGCTCTTCACAAGGCAGGACAGATAGTTCTTGAAGGACATATAAAGCACTGCGTCCGCGACGGACTTGTTCACGGCGATCCCGATAAAACCATTGAGAGCTTTACAAAGGCTGTTGAACGGTTTGCAAATATGAAATGATATAATTTATGAAATGATATAATTAAAGAAGGAAAAGAAAATGGATATAATAAAATATTATGGCTCCGATGAAGAGAAAAAGGAGTTTATAAACCATAACAATGAGCCGCTTATGGCAGTTATCGCCCATGACGGTTCCCATGCGGTTGTATCGCTGCTTGATGAAGGCTGCGAGCACCATATACTGCTGTCTAAGGCTCTTGATAAATATAACATAGATGAGTATTTCCGTATAATATTTGATAACGAAGGCGCAGACTGGACTTTCGTTTGTCCGCCGCAATATAAAAACATGACAAATAAAGAAAAACGTATAGAGCGGTTTTATAATGACGGTATAGACGCAATAACAGAATTTCTGAAAGAAATAGAATACGATATACCTATTGACATTCCTAAAAGATACAGGAGACATCTTGTTAAATAATTCCAATTATTAAGATAGTCCGGCTGAAATTTCAGCCGGACTATCTTATTTCATTTTTTTCCATTTCAATAGAAATGCAGAATTTATAATTACAAACACCGAGCCGGCATTATGTACAAGCGCCCCGACCACCGGGTTTAATATTCCGGTTATCGCAAGCACGATCGCTATAAAATTCAGCGTCATTGAAAAACTGAGATTGCATTTTATTGTGAGCATCATCCGCTTTGAAAGCGCGAGCAGGTGAGGAAGCTCCTTTACCTCATCATCAACAAGCGCGATGTCCGCCGCGTCTACGGCTATATCACTGCCTACGCCGCCCATTGCGATTCCCACATCTGCCGCCTTCAGCGCCGGCGCGTCATTTATTCCGTCACCGACCATGCACACATGGGAATTATTTTTTTGATACTCCGCTATCTTTTTAAGCTTATCCTCCGGCAGACATTCCGAATATACCTCGTCTATGCCGAGCTTTGCAGCAATGCTTTCTGCCGCGTTTTTGTTGTCTCCCGTCAGCAACACAGGCTCTATTCCTAAGTCCTTTATGCTTCGCAGTGTCTGCGCGCTTTCGGAGCGTAATGTATCGGATAACACAATAAAGCCTGCCGCCGCTCTGTTGACTGCGACAAACACCACTGTACTGCCGTTTTCCATGTATTCCTCAGCCGCCGATATACAATATTCGCTGAGCAAGATATTACTTTCCTTTAAAAGCTCCTTGTTTCCCGCAAGAATCTCATTGCCGTTTACCTCTGCGCTGACGCCCCGCCCCGGAAGCATTTTGAAATTTTCCGCTTTTACGTTTTCTGTTTTTGCCTCCGTATTATATGACCTTACGATTGCTTTTCCGATAGGGTGCTCCGAAAGCTGCTCCGCGGCTGCCGCCACAGCGTAAATCTCATTGTCACGAAAGCCCTCAAAGGTGCTTTTTACCGCCGTTACCTTCGGTGCTCCGTATGTAAGTGTTCCTGTCTTGTCAAAGGTCATTTTTGACACACCGGCAAGCCGTTCAAGCGCGTCGCCCTCACGCACAAGAAAGCCGCGCTTTGCTGCGTTTCCTATTGCCGCCATAATGGCCGTTGGTGTTGCAAGGACAAGCGCGCATGGGCAGAACACGACAAGAATTGTCACCGCTCTTATTATTTCGCCGGAAACTGCCCATGTAAGAGCCGCTGCGGTAAGCGCTATGACAACTATCCATGTCGCCCATCGGTCCGCAAGACCTACTATCTTTGCCTTTCCGGCATCCGCTGACTGCACAAGCCGTATCATTCTCTGTATCGAGCTATCCTCTCCGACCTTTACCGCTTCCATTTCAAATGCGCCGAACTGGTTCACTGTTCCGCTTGATATCTCATCTCCCTCGGCTTTGTCAACAGGAAGTGATTCGCCTGTCATAACAGCTTGATTTACAGAGGTCTGACCTGAGATAATTATTCCGTCAACGGGAACTGTTTCACCGGGAATTACCCGTATAATATCACCGACCTTAACACTTTCGGCAGGAATAACCGTTTCTTTACCGTCTGATATAACTCTTGCGGTCCGCGGCGTAAGATGCACAAGCTTTTCTATTCCCGCTCTTGCCCGCGCAACCGTCATATCCTCTAAAAGAGCGCCGAGCTGCATAATGAACGCGATTTCTCCCGCTGCAAAATTCTCATCTATTATAATTGAGGCGACAAGGGCGATCGACACAAGCACATCCGCTTTAATATCAAATTCCATTATCAGCCCTATGACCGCTTCAAGCACGATTGGAAGTCCGCAGAGAATAACGGCGATCCATGCCGCGTCAAACGGAATAGGAACCTTTAGCATACTTAGTACAAGTGAAATTCCCGATATAATTAGAAATACAATATCCCGCTTTACACCGCCAAGCTCAAGCGCCGCTTCAAGCTTATTAATAATACTTTTCATAACAGCCTCCTTACTTATATACCCTATGGGGTATAGGTTTATTATACCATAGGGGGTATAGGTTAGTCAAGAGGTAAAAGAAAAATATTGGGATGAATTTCATATGGGGCAGCTACCATTCAGGCATAACAAGAAAATCGGCAATATAGCGATGCCTTACGCCGTTTATATTTCCGTTTATCAGCTCCTCCGCCGAAACAACATACTTTGGATAATGATCATTGATTGCAAGGAGATTTCCAAATTCACGCTCCTTCGTACTGTTATCCGGCAAGCGAAAAGCGACCTGTATATAGATTTTTTCGCCGTTTTTCTCTCCTATAAAATCTATTTCGCGGCTGTCAAGCTTACCGACAGTAACACTGTAATCCCGTCGTTTCATCTCCAGAAAAACAATATTTTCAAAAATTCCCGATACAGCCGTTTCGTTATATCCAAGCATTGCATATTTAAGCGCATGATCACCAAGGTAGAATTTCTCGTTTGTTTTAAGCAGAGCTTTTCCGCGTATATCATATCGCGGCACTCTGTATATAATAAATGCCTCCTCAAGATATTTAAGATAATTATATATTGTTTCAATATCAATTGTTCTTTTCTCATTCTTAAAATATGAGCTGATTTTATTTGCCGAAAACGGATTGCCTATATTATCAAAGATGTATTTCATTATTTTTTCAAGGAGCGCGACATTTCTTATCTTATGCCGCGCGACAATATCCTTTAATATTGCGGAGGAGGTTATGTCGTTTACTATGCTCATTGAATCGTCATCAGAAAAATCTGCGATATACAATGACGGAAATCCTCCTATTCTTGCAAATCGGTTAAACATTTCATATTTGTTTTCCGTATTTTTGTTCATAGCTTTATAAAAGTCGATGGTCTCCGCAAACGATAGAGTAAAAACCTGAATTTCGATATAACGTCCCGCTATATATGTTGCAAGCTCTCCCGATAACAAAGTGGAATTTGACCTTGTAATATAAACATCACAGTCAAAATCAACAAGAAAAGAATTTACAACCTTTTCCCAGTTTTCTACAAGCTGAATTTCATCGAGCATTATATACGCTCTTTCTCCCTGTAAAATGTGAGAGCTTACATAGCTGTAAAGCTGACTGTCATTTATTATATCCGCAAAGCGGTATGATTCAAAATTAATATATATTATTTGTTTGGGTAAAACACCCTT
>JBJEIV010000407.1:0-6529 GCA_051877395.1 Candidatus Ornithomonoglobus sp. | reverse complement strand
GTTTGAAAGATACTTCGGGTTAAGAGCCGCAACCTGCATTGCAACATTCTTCAAAGCATCCTTCACCTCGTCATTGTCTGACGGAGCGTCAGCCTCAACAAGAACGCCGATCTTGCCTGCCGCATGGATATATGCAACAACAGCGCCCTCTGTAGCAACTCTTGCAAATCTTCTGATGTTCATGTTCTCACCGATCTTAACGATCTTCTCTGTGAGCATATCACCGATTGTTGTGCCGTCAACAGCTGTAGCCTTGAGAGCGTCAACATCCGCCGGATTTGTGTCCGCAACAGTCTTTGCAACCGTGCTTACAAACTCCTGGAACTCCGCATTCTTTGCAACGAAGTCTGTCTCTGAGTTAACCTCAACGAGAACGCCTACGCCGCCGTTGATATATTCCTTAACTATACCCTCTGCCGCAATTCTGCCTGACTTCTTAGCAGCCTTTGCAAGACCCTTTTCTCTGAGGATCTCAACCGCCTTGTCCATATCGCCGTCGGCCTCTGTAAGAGCCTTCTTACAGTCCATCATGCCGCAGCCTGTCATTTCTCTTAATTCCTTAACATCCTTAGCTGTAAATGCTGCCATGTTATTTTCCTCCTGTTATTGATCCAGATAATTACTAAAATTATTCAGCGTCTTCAGTCTCTGCTGTCTCAGCCTCTGCGACTGCATCCTCACCCTGCTTGCCTTCGATTATAGCGTTTGAAATTGTTGATGCGATAAGCTTTACAGCGCGGATAGCGTCATCGTTACCCGGGATTACATAGTCAACCTCATCCGGGTCACAGTTTGTATCAACGATTGCAACAACCGGGATACCGAGCTTCTTAGCCTCTGAAATAGCGATCTTTTCCTTTCTCGGGTCAACAACGAACATAGCGCCCGGAAGCTCCTTCATTTCCTTGATACCGCCGAGGTTTTTCTCAAGCTTATCTCTCTGGTTCTTGAGGATTGTAACTTCCTTCTTCGGGAGTACGTCAAAGGTACCGTCCTCTTCCATCTTGTTGATCTGAGCAAGTCTTGCGATTCTCTTCTCGATTGTCTGGAAGTTTGTGAGCATACCGCCGAGCCATCTGTTGTTTACATAGTACATACCAACGCGCTCTGCCTCTTCCTTGATTGAGTCCTGAGCCTGCTTCTTTGTACCTACGAACAATACGCTCTTGCCTGATGCCGCTACTTCACGGATGAAGTAATAAGCCTCTTCAACCTTCTTTACTGTCTTCTGAAGATCGATGATGTAGATACCGTTTCTCTCTGTGAAGATGTACTGCTGCATTTTAGGGTTCCATCTTCTTGTCTGGTGTCCGAAATGAACACCCGCTTCCAAAAGCTGTTTCATTGAAATTACGTTAGCCATTTTTAAATTCCTCCTGTTTAATTCCTCCGCATAAATCCATTATTACGCCAACCGCGGCTAAACGGCAACGGGCGCATACATTATGCGTGTGTATTGTTCTGACATTTGTATATTTTTGCATGGCAAATAAATACAAAGTCAATTTCCATACCAAATTATTATATCATTTCAAATATGTCTTGTCAAGCATTTTTTTGAAAAATATAATTATTTTTAATATGATTTTTAATACTTAACAACTGCTCAGATTTTTATTCTTGTCGTTTTTCCCCACGGAGGAACAACCTTTTCATTATTCAACAGCCACAAAACCGGAATGCCGTTTGATAAGGATTTATCTGGGAACGGCGCATACCCGTCTGTAAGGATTATGATGCTTGCGGGCGGGTTGTCATTCATATACCGGAGCACATATTCAAAAACGATTTGAAAATCTGTTCCGCCTCCTCCGACCGGCTTTATAATTTTAAATTCCTCCTCATTGCCGAAGGGCTGCGGTTCTATTACCGCCGCGTCAAAAAATCCAAGCCAACCCTGCAGCTTACCGTCAAATTGATCAATAGCCCCTTTCACCTCAGAATATGCCGCTGTGATCATTTCATCCGACATGGAGCCTGATGTATCGATCATAAAAAGAATATCCGACACCTTAATTTCGGTTCCGTTGAAATCCGGCAGATAAAATGCGGAATCATCAAATCTCCTGTCGGGAGGCGAGAATGAATAATCGCAGATCTCCTCCTGTATGAAATCTGTCAGAACTGTTTTCCAGTCTGTCTGAGGTCTTTTTAGATCCTTTAGAAGTCTTTCGGCAAACGCCGGAAGAACACCTCTTGAATTTGAGGCTTCCTGGATTTCTATTGCCTCAGCCGCATCAATAACTCTTTTCACCCACACCTCTCTTACGGCTGTATCCTCTTCTTCAAACGCCCAGCGGGAATGGTCATCCCATACCGCTTTACCATCCTTGTTTTTCTTCTGCCCATGCCGCGCTCGTCCCAACTCAAAGCCCACGCTTTCAACGCTGTTTGAGTCCTCGCCTCCCTCACCTACTTCACCTATTGTAAACAAACTGTTTTTGCTGCTTTTCTGACCGGCACCGTATTTTTTTGCAAGCATTTCATATACTTCTTCTGCCGTATATTTACAGCCCTCGTCATTGTTCGGAGTTAAATGCATTAATGTACCGTATTTCTTCAGTGTTATACTGTTCAAATCCATATTGTTTGACAAAAGTATATTTGAGTTCACAACTATGTCACACGCAATATTAAAAGCTTCGTTATCTCTTCCGCCTGTTCTTGCGCAGTGATTTAAAACAACGTGAAGGATCTCATGCATCATAACAAAGTCTATTTCGCTATCGGACAGCGCATCCATAAACTCCGGTCCGAAATATATTCTGTATCCGTCGGTTGCCGCCGTAGGGCAGCTTTCATCAACAGTCAATATCATATGCATAAGCAGCAGTCCGTAAAATCCGTTGTTTATAAGGATTCTCATCCGTGAAAGCAGCAGTCTTTTATTATACTCCTTCAGCTTTTCCTCAGACAGCGCCATTTAATAATCTCCCCTTTGTTTCCATCCATCTTGCAAATTCGGGAAGCTTCATGAGCTTTTCCTTATAGCCCTTTTCTATATACATATAATCCCTCATAAGCACAACTGAAAAATCCGGCGGGATTCTTTGGGCGTATCTTATAGAGTTTGCTATCCCTGCCATATCCTCCTTATGACTTCTTGCATAAGCAGTCATTGACGAGACCAACGCGTACATAGCATCTGTCGATGTGGGCACAGCAGGCATTTTCCCCTCGAAAATATCCTTAATATCCGGCAGCTGACCGTACACCCTGCACCATGTCCGAAACTCAACCGCAATACCCGTCCCTACAAGTCCGGCTATAAGAGAATACATATCCTCAACACTGTCTGAAACATTGTTAAGCAGATTGCTCACCATTTCCCACGTACGGGGCGTTGCAAATGCAAGATCATCCGTTGATGAACGGGGCTCCATAAGATAATTCTGGCGGAAGGACAAAAAACCGATTACCTTTTCATTCACTCCGCTTCTGACAGCCCACTGCTTCCATGACCTGAAGCTTCCTTCGATCTCAATATGCAGGAGCCTGTTTGCAAGCGCCTTCGGCATTTTAAACGCTACCGATTTATCGGTTACTCTGTTTCCTGCCGCTATTACAATACAATTATCGGGCAGCTTATGCTCTCCGATCACACGGTCAAGAGTTATCTGATACGCCGCAGCCTGAACCGACTGAGGAGCGGCAGAGATTTCATCGAGGAACAATATATTCACAACGCTTTCGCTGCCGTCCATCTGAAAAATCTGCGGCTTCAGCCATATCGCAAGAGTTTTGTCCGCGTTTGAGGTCGGAATACCTCTCAGATCGATAGGGTTAAACAACAGCAGCCGCACATCCGTTACAGTCGTTTTCTTTCCTGTATTTATTTCTATTTCCCTAGCCATCTGCCTTACAGCCTGCGACTTTCCGACTCCCGGAGGACCCCATAGCATTACCGACGGCAATATCTTTATCGGCAGCTTCTTATTTATAACCGCGCAGTATGCGTTTGTAAGCTCCTTCACCATCCTGCCGACAGACATTTTAGGTATATTATTGGATTTAATATCGTTCATTTTTACTTCACCCCTAATTTTTTATCGATTTCAGCCAGCTCGGTTTTTAATGCTTCTATAACATCCGAATATCCGTCCTCTTTTTTAAGCTCCGCCTTAATGTCCTTTTCTCTCTGATACAAATCAGCCAGTCTGGATTTTGTTTTTTCAAGCAGCCCGTTCAGTTCCTCGAGGAAATTATCTATTCTGATCAATACTCCCGACTCCACAAATCCCATTTCTATATAATACCGTCCGTATCTTTCTATATACACAAACGGTCTCGCCTTCAGCATGTTTGCCGGAAGAACAACATTAAAGCCCTGATAATTACAAAGTACGCGCTCCCTCGCTGCAAGCTCATTATTCACCACCGCGCTGTATATGAGCTGACGCAGCCCCTTGCGTTCCTTCTTGTCATATTCCCGCTTGTTCAGATTATAAAATTCCATATCCTTTTTGCAGTCTGCCGCATAATTCTCCTTGTCCTTTATTTTTCCCGGCAGCACAGCAAGCTCCGCCGCAAGATTTTGTCTTGTCTCTATCAGTTTTCTCTGAATAGTCCGATATTTTGAAAGCTCGTTTGCGGTTTCGACACGCTTTTTAAGCAGCGGATTACCTATTGATATTGCTTTGACCTCCGCGTAATCGAGAGCGGTATCCGCTATTTCCGCGCACATTCTGTCTGTCATGCATCCTGAGAGAATGGCGCATATCATTCTCTGCTTTGTCTCCAGCAGCTGCCATGAATATGCGTCAAAGCTTCCCTCCGCAATATATCTGTATATTTCAACCGTTTTATTTTCGTTGCCTTTTCTCAGTATTCTTCCCTCTCTCTGAATCATGTCCGAGGGTCTCCACGGCACATCAAGATGATGAATCGCATAAAGCTTGTTCTGGACATTTACACCCATACCCAGCTTAAAGGTTGAGCCGATCAGAACACGGACGGCGCCCTCCCGTACCTTTTTGAACAGCTCCGTTCTTTGTTTCTCATTTTCCGCGTCATGTATATATGCGATACTTTCCGCCGGCAGTCCCATTGCGACAAGCAGTCTTTTCAGCTCATCATACAGATTAAATCCCGCCTTGGGGGTTGAGGTATCGCAAAACACAAGCTGCGCGGAGCTTCGGTCAGCGGTTTTAACATATATGTCAAAAATATTTTCCGCGCAATACGCCGCTTTGCACTGATAGTTAAACACCGCGTTTTTATCAACCAGTCTCAAATCAAGCGCCGCTTTTCTTCCGTCCGTGGTAATCTTCAGCATGTTATCATCGGTTCTTGAAACATTACCCTTTCTTACATCGTCGGCTCTATGGGATATTTGGTCAAGATATTCTCCTAATTCATCCGTTTTTGCAATGATAATATCCCTGTATCCGTTCGTTTGGGGTAAGCCGTTCGTTTTGTCAACCTGATAAAAGTCTGTTACCGATGCAAGAAGCACGGACAGCTCCGGCATATTATGAAATTTTGAAAACCTCGTTGTCATTCTGTAATTATTTGTGTCGACATCGACCTCAAGCTCTGAGTTTTTTTCCGCGAACATACCTACCCAGCTGTCAAAGCTTTGCAGGTCAAGAAGCGCAAGCTCTCCGTTTTGTAGATACTTCTGCATTATGAATATATCTGTCAGTGAATTTGTAATCGGTGTGCCTGTCGCGAAAACCACTCCGCCGCCGTTATTGTTCTTCTGCACCTCCCTCACCTTGTCCATCATATCCCTGCACTTTGACGAGCCTGCCCCGGATATGCCCGGGACTCTGCTTATTTTTGTTTCTATAGGAACATTTTTAAAATTATGCGCCTCGTCAACAAACATGGTGTTGATTCCCAGATCATCAAAGTAAATAATATCATACTCGTCCTCAATAGCGTTTTTCAATTCCTCAAGCGCCTCGGAAAGAGCATCTCTCTTTTTTTTCTGAGCATAGGTTACCTTGTTTTCCTGCTTTGCCCTTTTGTTTATTTCCTCTATCTGTTTTTCCATTTCGGCACGATAGAATTCCTTTGAAAGCGGAATAAGTTCAAAACAGCTGTATGCCATTATTATCCCGTCATAATCATTATCGCGGATGCTTTTGAGCACCTCCTGTCTTTTTTCCTTTTTAAAGCTGACGGGGTCTACGCATAACAAATCAGCCTTCGGATACAGTCTCAGAAAAATCTGCTTCCATTGTCCCACCAGATTATTCGGAACAACATACAGATTTTTCTTTGATGTGCCTATCCTCCTCATTTCCATACCTGCGGCTGTCATTATATATGTTTTTCCGGCGCCGACATCATGCGCGAGAAGTGTGTTCGGCGAAAACATGATCCGCGCCACAGCGTTTTTCTGATAATCAAACAATTCCTCATCAGGATTCATCTGAGGAAAGGTCAAAAAGCCGCCGTCATAGTGCCTCACGGCATTTGAACAGTATTTTTCCTCATATATTTTCTGAAGTCTTGATTTTCTGTCTTCATCCTTCCACACCCATGATTGAAATTCATTGATTATCTTCTTTTGCATATCGAG